>CAZHYH010000027.1:0-7866 GCA_964536655.1 uncultured Candidatus Saccharibacteria bacterium | reverse complement strand
AACTTTTTTGCTTATCACTAACTGCCAAGACTTTTACTTGAACCGGTGCGAGCCACAACGGCAAGTTGCCGCAAGTTTTCTCGATAAGAAGAGCAAAGAACCTGTCGAAGGACCCAAAAATAGCGCGGTGGACAATAATGACAGGCTTTTCCTTTCCACTCTTATTTACATAAGATAAATTAAATTTAGAGGCGGAATAATAATCAACTTGAACCGTGGCGATAGAGTCTTCTTTGCCATAGATGTCTTTTATCTGGATATCTATTTTAGGGCCGTAGAAAGTTGCCTCACCAACTGCTTCCACAAACTTATGTCCTGTTTCTTTGAGTGCTTTACGCAGCACGAGAGAACCCTTCTGCCACATCTTTTTATTTTTAATATCTCCGAACTTTTCTTTGTTTTTGAAGTCGGGAAGCGATAGGCGATACCAATAATCGAGAATACCCATATCGTCATACACCTTTTTGTGAAGTTTAAGGACGTTTACAATTTCTTCTGGAAGACGTTCCTCATCTGTATAGATGTGAGCGTCATTTTGAGTAAAGCCGCGGACTCTGATGAGTCCGGATAAAGTGCCTGATCTTTCATACCTGTAAACGGTGCCAAATTCCGCGAGTCTTAATGGCAATTCTCGGTAGCTTCTTTTGTGGTGTTTGTAGATGCTGTGGTGATGCGGACAATTCATCGGTTTCAAATAGTAGCGCATTCCTTCTATTTCAATGGGCGCATACATATCTTCCCGATAGTGGGCTAAATGCCCTGATTTTTTATAGAGGTCTTCTTTGGCAAGATGGGGTGTAAGGACGTGCAAGTATCCGCCATTCCTTTCCAGTTTATATATATAGTCCTCTAATATTCTTCGCACTGTATAACCCTTAGGCAGCCAGAGAGGAAGCCCTCGTCCGATCTCTTCATCAATCATAAAAAACTCCAATTTTTCACTGAGGTAGCGGTGGTCGCACCGTTCCGCCATACGAAGCATTGTAAAGTGGTCTTGCAGTTCCTTTTTAGTTTCGAAAGCTATGCCATAGATTCTTTGAAGTTGCGGATTTTTTTCATCTCCGCGCCAGTAAGCCCCCGCAATTTTCGTAAGCTTGAAAGCATCTGCGTTTAATTCCCTCGTATTCTTTACGTGACCTCCGCGGCAGAGATCTAGAAAATAGACTTTCCCTGTTTCCTTGTCGGCTGTTTCGTATACCGTGAGTGGTTTCTTATCTTTCACAAATTCTTTAACAAGGTCAAGTTTAAAAAGTTGTCCCTTAAAAATCTTTTTCGCCCCGGCTGCGGCAACTTTTTTGCCGGCGAAATTCAATTTTAAATTTATTAATTTTCGCATTGTCGCCTCGAATTCTTTTAAATCATCGGGCGTGAGTGTCCTGGGCAGAAGGAAATCATAATAAAATCCGTTTTCTATCGTCGGACCTATTCCAAGTTTGGCGCCGGGAAACTTTTTAAGTACCGCCGCCGCTAAAAGATGCGCCAAGGAGTGGCGTTTTCCGTCTATAGAGCTAATTTTTTCGCTTCGTTGCATATAATTTTTGGTTCGCCGTTTTTTCTAGAAATTCGTCCTGCAAGTTCGAGGATATTTCCTTCCTCCCATATAAGCGGATTCTTTTTCAAGACATCGTCAAATATAAGGACTTCTATATTATCCGTCAAATCCTCGATTTTTGCAAAAATCATAGGGCTGCCGTTTCTGGTAGATTTGCGCTGGATTTTAGATATGATGCCATAAATTCTGATGTTTTTGCCTTCGTTCGCCATTTTATAAGCTTCTTTTATCTGCGGAAGTCTTTTGCCGTTTGATTCCACTTTTTCCAAAAAATCTTTTAACGGATGATCGGTTACGTAAAGGCCAAGAAGTTCTTTTTCCCAAGAAAGCCGTTCTAGTTTTGAAGCCGGGTCGGTTTTTTGCAGTCTGATTTCAGGGTGGGCGAAATTCCCGAAGAGGTTAGCTTGGTTCGCGCCATTCTGTTTTTTGACGCCGCTCACGATTCTCAAAATATCATCAATGTTTTTTAAGGCTGCCATTCTTTCAACGCCTAACGAATCTAAGGCGCCGCTTTTCACGAGCGCCTCAAGAGATTTCTTATTGAGGTCGCGGTCATGGATTCTGCCGACAAAATCGGAAATACTCGTGAAAGGTCCGCCTCTCATTCTTTCGTCAACTATAACTTCGGTGATGTGCGTGCCGATGTTTTTTATGGCAAGTATCCCGAAACGGATGTTTTGTCCTTCCGGCACGAACTCGGCGACGCTCTTGTTCACGTCCGGCGGCAAAACCGCGATGCCCGTGCGTCGAGCTTCGTTTATTAATAATGAAATTCTTTCGACATCATTAGCGGAGTTATTCAAAAGCGCTGTCATAGACTCTACCGGATAGTTTGCCTTAAGATAAGCCGTTTGGTAGCCGATTAATGCGTAACAGACCGCGTGGGAATTGTGGACAATAATATCATTAGCAATAAAATTATGTGTTTCATCTATGGAAAGGTCATAGGTTTTTTCGGTTCCCGCTTTTTCAATTTTTTTAATTTCATCCCAATAAATGTCAGATTCAGCCAAAGAAAAAAGTGATTGGTCGTTAAACTTTCGTGCAATCAAATTAATAGTTTCTCTAAGATAACCAATCTTTCTATCGTCTTTAAAGAAGAGTCGTGTGGAGATATTCATTTGAGAGGCTAATTTTTGTAAAGATAGCCCATTATTATAAACAACCTCTCTTATTTGGTTTCTGACAAGATTAACTGGAATTATATCATAACTGCCACGAGCCGACCAAGTAGGCAATTCTTTGTTAATAATGGGATGGGATTGAAGAATTTTTCTTGCTATCAAATCTTTTTTGCCTACAAAATGTTTTCCGAATGTTTCAATAAACTTCTGGATATTATCATAACGGTTAATGGTTATGGTGTAACCGATTCTTATACCTCCACGATATTTGAATTTCTTTTTATGAACTGACGAGAGAATACCGAAACGCAGTAGAAAATGTTGAAATCCGTAAGCGATGTTAACTGAAGAAGTTGCGTAAAAAATCTGGGGACATTTTCTTTTAAAGTTAATGCAACCATCTCCCTGAAACATTTTGCCAAGAAGCAATGCCAAATTATTGTTTGGAAGCTGATAGACAAAATCAGGGAAGAATTTTTCTGTCGCTTTTTTATGTTTTAAACCGAGAGATTCAATCCAAAAAACAGCTTCTGTTTCTCTTTTTAGATTTTTCCGTTTGGCGTAAACAGCAACAGTGGGCTTATTTTTATCTATTGTGCCAATGGTATTTTCAAAACTTTCAAGAAAACTCACATAGTCATTTATTTCCTCTTTACTTTTTGAATAGAAATAGAAACTATGAGGATGGCAGAAGTTTCCTTCGGCTAAAAGATAGCCGAGTAATCCTAATTTGTGATTTTCAATAGAGATTTGATTTAATGGTTCGAGAATTATTCTAGGGGTGGCAATTTTTGCGCCTTTTTTTATATTTTCTAGTTCTTGCCAACCTTGAGGAGTTAGAAAAGGATGATTAGCAGTGGCTTTTATTTTGCGGCCACTCCGAGTGGTAACTTCCAAGACCGGCTTTTTGCCGTTATAAAATACTTCTATAATAGGACGGGGTTGAATTTTTAAATTACTTTCTAAGGAAAAAATTTTAAATTTTTTATCCCGTTTTTTATAAAGATTTTCCAAAGAAATAATTTTGCCGTTTTCTGGATTCACAATAATAGTATCACCGCTTAAACAGCGGTTAAATCCGTATCTCGCGAACGGCGGGAAAAGCTCCCATATTTTCTCCGCCACTTTTTTATCTATGCCATTTTTTATCATGCCGTTGATTAATTTTCCTTTTTGGGCGTCAAGTAAAGATTTTATTTTTTTGCCGATAGCTTTTCTCAAGGTGTCGGCTTCCGACAAGGTGAAGCCGGCTAAATCTCTCGCGATTCTCATCATCTGTTCCTGATAGACGCCTACGCCGTAAGTATTTTTAAGTATCGGCTCAAGCTTCGGATGGAGATATTCTATTTTTTCTCTGCCGAATTTTCTCGAGATAAAAGAGGGGATAAGTTCCATGGGGCCCGGGCGGAAAAGCGCGACCAGCGCCACTAAATCTTCAAGCTCGGTGGGTTTTAAATCTTTCATATAGCGTCTCATGCCGCTCGAATTGTGAACCACAAAGCCATTCGCGACGAAGTTATTGCCTGGAGCTTCCATAGCAATATCATACGTTTCCTCTTTGCCTGCGTATTTTATTTCTTTAACTTCTAAAAACTTGAAACTTCGTTCGGGAATTCTGGGACACTCCCAGCGAACTAAATTCTTATACCGCAAGGCTAGCTCTGCGAACTTTGTTTTATTGATTAAAACAAAGTTATATTGAGGATATTGTTCCTGGAACAGATTTATCTTTTCCTGGTCCAAATCGTGCATCCAACCTTTTATTTCGTAGAATGTATTGGTGGACTTCACGTAAAAATCGGGCGTATAGTGGATGATTCCGCCCCGCGAATTTCTCAAGACAAACATTTTCGGTTCGTATTCGTATTCAACGCCGTAGAGATTTAGAATGCGCGCAAAGTCCGCTTCCCAGTTGGAGCGGACATAATGTTGCAGGTCGTTTCGCACGCCGCCTTTGCGGTGAGGAGATGGTTTGCCGAACATGGGATTTCCTGAACCGCTGAATCTTTGTGAGGAGCGTTTTTTGATTTGCTCCGATTTTTCTCTCCCGTAACGCGCTTCGAGAGAAATCCCCGTTAAGGCCACGGATATTTTTTTGGCGGTTTCACGCCAAACCTCATTATTTTGAACATTAACTCCTTTATTCCAAACTTCACCTCCGTTCTCGAAAAATTTGGTTCTTGCCGCCTTCATATATGTACGAGATATTTGCTTGCTTGGGTTGCTGTAAAATCGGGCCGAACACTCATAACAAAACCTGCTTTTTCCCTCTTTTTGTCCGCTAATTTGTTTCCCGCACGTTTCACAGAGGTTGTAAAGCAAATGCCGCGCCTTGTTTTTTAAGAGAACCTTATCTCCGGGTTTTAGATCTATCAGCCTTTTCCAGCCGTTATCTGTCAAAAAATTGTGATCTTTTGTGGCTTTTATGTACCAGCCATTTTCGGCTATGAGCGCGTAAACGTCCTTAACCCCACTTTTAACAACATTCAAGATCCTGTTTTTATGAATTTTTCCTTCATCCACATACACGGATTCCAGCTTATTTTTATCTCTCTTTTCGTATAATTTTTTAAGCGTGGTATTAGAAACGAGAGTATCGCCGGATAGACACTCAAACTGGAATACTCCGGTTGTCTCGGCAGTCTGCAAGAGTTCAAAAGTTTCTTTATCTTGAAGAGGAATATCGGATATTTTTATATCTATTCCTCGCGTCTCTCTTATCAGGCGGACTGTTTCTTCAATAATCGTAAGATTGCGCAGTCCCAGAAGATCTATTTTCAAGAGCCCCAGATCTTCCACACTATGCATTTCTAATTGAGTTATGACTGCTTTTTCGTCTTGCGGTGAGCGTTGTAGAGGCATGTATTCGACAAGCGGCTGCGGCGATATTACTACGCCGCAAGCGTGAACGGAGGCGTGCCTGGCTACTCCCTCGAGTTTCATAGCAATGTCAAGGAGTTTCTTTGCCCCAGCGTCATGCTCGTATTTTTCTTTTAGTTCTGGAACGGATTCTAAATCTTTTGGTAGATTGGCGGTCTTCTCGGTGGATACATGAAAAGGAATAAGACGCGCTATTTCATCACAAAAGGAATAAGAGAGGCCCAAAGCTCGACCTGCGTCTCTTACTGCGGCACGAGCTGCCATTGTTCCGAAAGTGATTATTTGAGCAACCCTATCCTCGCCATATTTGTCTTTTATATAACCCAAGACTTCATCACGTCTGCGGTCGGCAAAGTCTATATCGATATCAGGCATAGAAATCCTCTCCGGGTTCAAAAATCTTTCAAAAAGGAGATTGTATTTCAGTGGGTCTACGTCGGTTATTCCTAACACGTAAGAAACCAAGCTTCCGGCGGCAGAGCCGCGGCCCGGTCCCACGACTATCCCGTGACTTTTCGCCCAATTTATAAAATCCTGAACAATTAAAAAGTAATCCGCGAAGCCTGTTTTTTCGATAACGCCTAGTTCATATTCCAACCTCTCCTTAATCTCATCCGTTGGTGAAGAGAATCTTTTAAGCAATCTTTCTTGTACTAATTCTCTTAAGTATGAATTTGCGTTCTTGCCGTCCGGCACTTCATATTTAGGGAGAAACGTCTGGCCAAGCTTGAACTCAAAATTACACTTCGCCGCTATTTTAACCGTATTTTCTATCGCTTCGGGCAAGTGCTTAAAATCGTTAGCCATTTCTTCCTGGCTTTTAAAAGAGACATTAAAATCGTGAAAAGTAAATCTATCTTCTCCGTCCAGGCGGTTATTTGTTTGCACGGCAAGCAGCACTTCGTGTATCGGTTTATCTTCCGGCAGTGTGTAGTGAGAATCTTGCGTGGCGACGAGCGGAAGTCCTAATTTTCTAGACAGTTCTATAATTTTGTCGTTAATTTCAGGCGAATGCGGTTGTATCTCAAGATAATAATCTTCGTGAAAAATCTTCTTATAATAAATAGCAACATCTTCGGCCTCTTCCACCCGCCCGTTTCTTAAAAGCTTGGCTATTTCTCCGGAAAAACAGCCCGAAAGACAGATAAGGCCGTCGTGATACTTTTCTAAAATTTCTCTGTCTATTCGCGGTTTGTAGTAAAAACCTTCAAGATGAGAGGCCGTTACGAGTTTGCAGAGATTTCTATAGCCGACCTCGTTTTTGGCTAAGAGCGTTAAGTGGTACCTCATGTTGTCCACATTCGAGATCTTAGAGAGTCTGGAACCCTTAGCCATGTAAACTTCAACCCCGATTATGGGCTTTATACCTGCCTCCTTAGCTTTTTTATAAAATTCGACTGCGCAGTGCATATTGCCGTGATCCGTAATAGCTAAAGCTTCCATGCCGAATTCCTTAGCTTTTTTCACTAAGGCTTCAACTTTCGAGAGCCCGTCCAAGAGAGAATAATGGCTGTGGGTATGAAGATGAACGAATTTGGACATATTTGCCGACATTATATATAAGTTGGACTATAGTTTCCAATCATAGTTAATGTAAAATGTAAAAATCAAAGTGAAAAATGACAATTCAAAGTTATAAAATTTTAACATTTTGAACTGTCATTTTGATTTTTGATATTTACACTTTAAAATTATCTAATGTACATTATAGGCATTGACGAAGTTGGGCGGGGCGCCTTGGCGGGTCCGGTAGTAGTCGCTGTCGTAGCCCTACCGCGGCATTTCAAATCTCTCCTTCGGTCTCGGGCTCATAAAATAAAATTAAGAGACTCTAAAAAATTATCACCCAAATCAAGAGAACTTTGGTTCGAATACGTTAAAGAAAGGTCGTTGATTTTATATGACGTCTCGAGAGTTTATCCTAAGAAAATTGATTCTATAAATATTTCAAAAGCCGCCAATCTCGCGGCAACTCGTGCCCTTGCGAGATTATTAGCCACTAGGAAATTAGCCAATAGGGACATGAAAATATTTTTAGACAGTGGTTTGTATTTAAATACACAAACCCTAATGGCTAGTGGCTATCGGCTAAACCCTAAAACATTCATTAAAGGAGATGAAAAAATTAATGCCATTAAACTGGCTTCCATTGTAGCCAAGGTGACTCGGGATAGATATATGATAAAGTTGCACGAATTTTACCCTCGCTACGGATTTGATACTCATAAAGGGTACGGGACAAAATCTCACATTAAAGCAATAAGGAAGCATGGTTATTCTGATGTGCATAGGAAAAGCTTTAAGGTGAAA
>CAZHYH010000026.1:0-7927 GCA_964536655.1 uncultured Candidatus Saccharibacteria bacterium | reverse complement strand
TCAAAAACTTTTTCATAACCTCCTACCAAAAGTTTTTTCAAAGCAATCTCCAGCGAAATCCTCAAATAAAAATCTTCGTTTAAGGCGTTATGGTGGGTAGCAAATGGTTCGGCGTCTGCTCCACCAGGCGTGGCTTCAAGCACCGAAGTCTCCACCTCGATAAACCCATTCTCCTTAAGGACTGCCCGAAAAGAATCCCAAAACTTACTTTTCTTTATAAAAAGTTCCCTTAATTCCCGATGAGTAAGCAAATCAAGATATCTCTGACGAAGTCTAGTTTCTGTATCCGCGATACCATAGAAATCCTTGGGCACTGGCCGCAGACTTTTGACAAGCAGTTTGAATGTTTTAACTTCGACGCTCTTCTCACCACGCTTAGTCTTAAAAAGCGGACCGCTTATTTCTACGAAATCACCCAAGTCTAAATTTTCTTTCCAAAAATCAAAATCTTTAAGATTATCCTTTTTAAAAATTATCTGTATGCCTCCAGTCTCATCCTTGAGGTCAATAAAAACTACACCACCTTGGTCACGTAAAGCTCTTATGCGGCCAGTCAAATAAACTTTTTTTCTGCTTCGGGAAAGTTTAGCAAAACTATCCAAAACACCAATTACCGCATAAGTTCTCTTAGAAGAAGCCGGATAGGGATCAATGCCCTTATCGCGGATATTTTTAAGTTTGCGTTTTCTCTCTTTTATTAACGAATCAATCATTTAATGAGTTATCATTAACTGACTTTAAAAATTTTATATTCCACCTCTCCGTTAGGGGTCTCTACCACTACTCCATCACCAACCCTGTGCCCCAAAAGTTCTTTGCCTAACGGCGACTCATTGGAAATAAGTCCGCCCTCCGGTTTGGCTTCCTCGCTGCCTACTATTCTGAACTTTAGAGGCTGACCATTGCGCCTTACCTCCACTGTAGAACCGACCTCAACGGTATCTTGATCAGGACCTTTTTTGATAATGACGACATTTCTTATAATTTCCTCCAAATCGCTTACGCGCCTTTCTACATTAGCTTGTTCTTCCCGCGCCGCTAAGTACTCGGCATTCTCCGATAAATCACCAAATTCCTTAGCCCTCTTCAATTTATTAGCCACTTCCAACCTTCTCTCTGTTTTTAGATTGTTGAGTTCAACCTTTAATTCTTCTAATCTTTCCTGGGTTAAGTAATAATCCATCTTACTCGTATTAATTTACGACCTTTTCTTTTAAAACTTTTATATTGTAAGCGTCCTGCCAAAACCATATGCGGATTTTTAGAGTCTCGGCCAAAACTCTTAAATAAACCGTTGGACTAACCTTAGAACGGATATCGTTTATCCACACAATCGGTATCTCCTTAATAGAGTAACCAAGCGCTTTAGCTAAAGATAAAATTTCTACGTCGAAACCCCAACCCATGATTCTTTGCAAAGGGAAAATTTTTAGAGCCGCCTCCCGCGAAAAACATTTAAAACCGCATTGGGTATCCCAAATTCCAGGGATGAGCAAAGCCTGAATGACCAAGTTGCCGGCATTTCCTAATAAGCGCTTATACCACGGTTGAGGGGGGTGAAGTTCGGATCCTTCCACGTCTCGCGAGCCTATGACTACGTGGTACCCGTCCTTTAAATAAGGAATCATATTATTAAATTGATCAATAGTAGTAGAATTATCCGCATCGGTAAAGAGCCGGTAGTCTCCGTTTGAAGCCAACATGCCCTGCCTTACCACTGATCCCTTTCCTTTATTCTCTTTATTATCAATTAGACGGAGATTTTTAATAATGGCTGAAAGTCTCCTAACCGCTTCAGCCGTACCATCTGTTGAACCGTCGTTTACAACTAGAATCTCATATGAATATTTAGCTTTGGATAAACACTTATCGATATCAATAAGTGTAAGAGGCAATCTTCTCACCTCGTTGTAAGCCGGAATTATAACCGATAAATAAGGTTTTTTATTCATCGTGTGAGTGACCATTATTATACCTCAAACGCCTCGCGACAACTACGGCAAGTCCTCCTAAAAGATCGAAGAAAAGATCTTCTATCATATCTCTCGCTCCCTGACCAGCCAGAGCCCCCCACCCGCGCGAGGAAATAATGACGTCGTAAACAAACTCCGAAAATTCCCAAAGAACGCCAACAAGAGCGGTAAAACTCAATACGGCCAAAGCCGTTATAAAAAAATTCCGGGACAAGTTAAAATGTCCCGGAAGTTTCTCACACAGCCAAATAAAAATTATGGCTGCTAGTACCCCGCCTAAGAAGTGCATGGGTACGTCTATCCACAAAAAGCGCCAATACCAGTTGTAGAAGACAGCTACAGAGTGAATAAGTGCTATAGCAATCGCTAATAAGATTATCTTTTTCTCCATTGCTGAGCTCGTCTTGCTTTCCTTAATCCATATTTCTTTCGTTCAACAACCCTCGCATCCCTCGTGAGATACCCTCTCGATCTCATTTCAGATCTTAAATCCGGCCTCCAATTCACTAAAGCCCGCGCCAGTCCTAAACCTAGAGCTTCAGCCTGACCTTTGATGCCGCCTCCGCGTACTTTAGCTTCCACATTTAATTTCTTGGTTAGAGCGCCTAAAACCTTGAGCGGAGCTTCGGCACACTCTCGTAAGCGAGTAACCTTAAAATATTCCAATAAGGACGCGCCGTTAACGGTGAAACCTCCTTTAGTATCATAAGAATCTGTATAGAGACGGACTCTAGCAGTGGCTTCTTTTCTTCTGCCTATACCTTCAAAGTATTTTGATTCTTTGTTCATGCTTCAATATTATTCAACATGACCCTGAGTCTTGTCGAATGGGTCATTTATCTATTACCAATAATTTGAGTCTCTTGGGCAGTAAAGAATTCTTTGGCAACATTCCTCTAACTGCGTGTCTCAAAACCCATTCCGGACTTTTAGCGAAAGCTTCCTCTAAGGTTTTGGATTTTAGGTGGCCCATAAACCCTGTGTGGCGATAATATGTTTTCTGCTCAAGTTTCCTGCCGGTAAACTTAAGTCCGCTAATGTTTTTTACCCGCACAATGTTCCCGCCTATTTTTCTCTGTTCGTAAGAAGTTTTATCCTTACCTTGAAGAATAAGAGCGATTTCAGTTGCCGCCCTACCTAAACTTTTATTTTTTACATCCATAACTGTTTCGCTCATTATTTTATAAATTCAATCACAGCTATCGGGGCCGCATCCCTCTTTCTCTTTATTGCTGTCTTTGTAACTTTCAAATATCCTCCTTTTCTATTCACGTATCTCGGCGCTATCTCATAATAAAGTTTGCTCGAAGATTTCTCCGGAAGCTTAGCTTTTAGCAACCTTAAGGAAGCTATATTCTGTTTCTTAGCCAGAGTTATCAATTTTTCTACTTTTGGCTTTAATTCCTTGGCTCGAGCTTCTGTAGTCTTAATGCGTTCTTTCATTACCAAATTATTGATTAATCCGGCAATAAAACTTTTGCGTCGGCCGCGAATTCTACCGAATTTTTTTCCTTTCTTCAGATGCTTCATGCCAATTTTGTTTAAATTTCTGAGCTAATCTGTGGCGAAGAGAATTTAACCACAAAATTGAGCACCGAGCACTCAAATCGAAATAGCTCGCTCATTACGACCTTATTATTTATATTTTTTAGTTTCATGGTTCTACATCAGATTATCTTTAAACAATTTGAGTGCTCGGTAAAGGTTTTGTTGTTAAAATTTCTACGCCTTCGGCTTTAAATTTTAGACAAAACTCTTTACTTAGATAATTTCTTCTTGGGTTTTTTAACTTCCTCTAAGACAGGTCCGCCTACAGACTTTGACTCTTGTATTTCAACATCAGAAATTCTCTTGAAGTGATCCAACAAAATATCCGCAGCCTTGTGTACGGCGCGGGAAGGCGAAACTGTGCCGTCCGTCTCTACGTGCAGAAGAACGCGGTTATAGTCCGTTCTATCTCCCACGCGCATATTTTCCACCGTGAAATTTACATTGACCACGGGCGAGAAAACAGCATCCAAGGCCATAGTACCGATAGACAACTTTTCAACTTTCTGGCTCTCGACAGGCACGTATCCCAAACCCTTCTCAACGGTAAGCTCTATATCCAATTCGGCATCTTTGGAAGTTAGGGTGGCAATGTGAAGATTAGGATTCGCAACTTCTACGTCCGCATTACCCTTAATGTCACCCGCTTTTACCTGCCTTTCACCTTTAATCTTGAGCGTCAAAACCTGGGACTCGCCCGCATAAAAATGAAACCTTACTTTCTTAAAATTCAAGCCGATTTCAACCACATCTTCTTTAACGCCGGGGATAGTAGTAAACTCATGTTTTATTCCTTTTATCTTAAACCTTGTTACGGCAGCACCCGGCAGAGATGACAAAAGTACTCGCCTTAAAGCATTACCAACAGTGAGTCCGTATCCTCTATACAAACCTTCAATCGCAAAGACTCCGGCTTTGGCGTCCTCTGATACTCTTTTTATTGACACTCTTTCTCTAAGATATGTAAATTCCATGTTTAAATTTTATGAATAATAATCGACTACCATATTAATATCAAAAGGTTGAGGAACTTCAGCGGGTTTCCCGATAACAGTTCCCTCTAAAATATTTTTATCCAAACCAAGCCAAGTAGGCGCTTCGTAGTTCTTCAACCGATCAGTTAAGTTTTCAAAACTGGGATGATCTTTAGACTCCGGTCTAATGCTAATTTTATCACCAATTCTCACCCTATAGGAAGGTATGGTGACCTTGCGGCCATTTACCGTAAAATGTCCGTGCCCTACCAGTTGTTTAGCACTCGTACGGCTCGGAGCAATACCTAAACGAAACATAACGTTGTCTAATCTTGATTCCAAAATATCCATCATTCCGTCTGCGGTTACGCCGGTCTTTTTCTCCGCTTCTTTAAATACTTTCTCCAGTTGTTTTTCGGTAATACCGTAAGAGAATCTCATTTTCTGCTTTTCCCTTAATTGGACGCCAAATTCGCTAAGCTTGTGAAGTTTCTTGCCGTGCTGTCCGGGCCGATAAGGCTTCCTCGTCAAAGCGCACTTCGGAGAACTGCAACGATCGCCCTTCAAAGACAGCTTAATACCCAAACTCCTTTCTCTTTTTTCCAGGGTTCTATTCATATTTTATATTCTTCTTACCTTAACCGGCTTGGGACCGTTATGCGGGATTGGTGTCACGTCCCTAATGGATAAAATATTAAACCCCGCGTTAACTAAAGACCTTATAGTCGAATCTCTACCTGCTCCGACTCCGGCAACAATCACATCAACCTCTATCGGCCCGGTCTTCGCTATCTTTTCGGCGATAGCTGAAACCACTTTGGAAGCGGCGAATGGAGTAGCTTTCTTAGGCCCGGAGAAACCTAAAGAGCCAGAAGTTGCCCAAGCTAACACATTGCCCTTGGCGTCAGTTACAGTGACAACGGTATTATTATATGAAGCTTTAATATAAATTCGGCCTGAATCAATCCTCTTTCCTTCTTTCTTAGAAGTTGAAGTAACTTTAACTGCGCCTTCTTTTCCGGCCTTCTCTGTTTCAGGTTTTTTGTCAACAACTTTCTTCTTTCCCATGTTTTACCTTAATTCCACTTTTCTCTTACCGCTACCGGCAGTTTTTCTCACGTTGCCTCTAACGGTCCTAGAGTTGGTTTTAGTTCTCTGGCCTCTCGCCGGCAAACGTTTAATGTGCCTTATACCCCTGTAACACTTGATATCTTTTAAACGGCCGATGTTTTGTTTTATTAACTGGCGCAGCTCGCCCTCTACTTTATATGCTTTGTCTATTTCATTTTTAATTCTATCAATCTCATCAGGCTTTAACTCTTTGGCTTTTTTAGTCGGACTGACCTTGGCTATGCCGCATATTTTTACGGCAGAATTCCTTCCAATCCCGTACAGACAAGTAAGCGCTATATCAACACGCTTTTCGTCTGGTATATTTACTCCTACTAATCTCATATTTATCCCTGTCTCTGTTTATGTTTTGGGTTCTTGCAAACGACATAAATCCGTCCTTTGCGCCGGACGGTTTTACAGCTCTTACATATCCGTTTTACGGACGCCCTTACTTTCATATCCTTATAATCTCCTTGTTATCCTGCCGCGTTTGTCATCATATTGAGTAAGTTCGACTACTACTTTATCACCTACTAAAATTTTAATGTGATAAATACGCATCTTGCCGGAGGCATAAGCTAACACCTCCCGGCCGTCATCCAACTTAACTCGAAAAGTCGCTCCCGGCAGGGTTTCTTGTACAATTCCGTTTATCTTTTCCAACGCCCTAGTATATTATCACAATATATAATCTAAGTCAACGATAATTTTTTTGGTATTTTGGGGCGCATGCCTTACCCAAATAGGCCACAAATCTACCCCACCCGATTTAAATCCCGGTACCGAGTAAACTAAACTCGTAATTTCTGATGCGCTCTTCCCTGCAGTTTGCGCCTTGAATTCTTCTATATTAAACGGCCTTACCCAGTTTGATTTAAAATTTAGATCAAGCGTCATCTTTCCATTCGCGAGATCCAGGAGCGGCTCACCGTAACCCTCGGATGACTCTTTAAGCGAGTGGTCATATAAAACCAAATCTATATTTGATTCAGCTGCCACTTTATTAGCCAAAGCGGAAAGTAAATCAGTTTCTTTAAAACCCATCACCTTCATCTCACCAAAGCCGGTAACCATAAAATTGCCGCTCGCATCAACCTCTTTATTTATTTCTTCTTTAGTGACGGAAAATTCATAGGCCTTATCTAAAACTTTCATGTCAGTGGGTATACCTAAAAAAATTATAGTCTTCAGCGCTCCTTCCAAAGAAGAGCGCAGATCCTCTTTAGCTTTTACGATGTCATCTTCGGTAGGCACCTTGACCTCGCCCACAAAACCTCCAGTCATTGGACTAGTTGAAATGCCGTAGAAAACCTCGTATTTAGGAGATCCTTGGAAACCCGGTATTCTGAATTTGGGTATGGAGCCGACATTGTATTCTTCCCCAACTTTGTCGGCAGAGATCGCGACCTCGGTATTTGAGGAAACAATCTTACCATCAACAATTTTCGCGCCCGGGACGGTAACTTTCGCATCAGTACGATAAATTTTACCATCAGGGGTGGCAAATCTCGTATTCTGGACCAAAACCTGTGGTTCAGAACTGTATTCGTTGTAAACGGTAATTTTGCCGCGCGCTTTTCTTTCCACATACTCACTGCCGGAAGCGCCGTAAGATTTGGTTAGGTTCTTTCCCTCATTAAAGATGACGCCGGGCAACTCCACGGCGTTATCGGTAAAACTTGGCGTTTCGCGAGAGCTCGAAACAATCATAGAACCGGAAAAATCCCAATTAATCTTCTCTAAAGTCAGCTCTATTGTAGCTCGCGGCAAAATATAGACAGCTACCCATCCCAAAATCGTTGCCAAGCCAACGATAATCAATAGTTTAACAACCCCTCTCAAATAGAATGGCCTATTAACTTCTTCCGTAATAACAGGCCCACCGGTCCATAACTCCGATTTCTCTTTTTTAGCTTCCAGTATAGTGCTCTTTCTTGCAGGAGGTTTCTTTACAACATCGGACTCTTGCAATAATTTAGAATCCTTAACAACTATATCCGTAACTGATTTTTTCTTACTGAAGAAAGGATTAATTGCTTTTATATCAAATGAGTCGGCTAACTCTAACACGTCGTCGTCAACCGACTCTATGGATAAAATTTTATCGGCCGACTCGGCTTCGCGTTTTAAAAGTTTAAAGTTGTTTCTCGATGAAACCAAAAGCGACCCCCGAGGAACATAAAGTACGACCTCCTTATCAGAAGATTTGATTATCTTTTCTATAATTAAAACAACAGGATCGTTTTTACCAACGTATATTTTCTTCATACCAGGTAGTAGAAACTCGATTATTTATTCTTAATAAGATTCATGACATTT
>CAZHYH010000025.1:4097-8116 GCA_964536655.1 uncultured Candidatus Saccharibacteria bacterium | reverse complement strand
GAGCTACACGCGCCCTCTTATAAGCCTAAAGCCTCAAAGCCGCTAAGGTTAAACTCCACTATTCCTTCTCCTTCAGAGGTTTGAGACCTTAAGGCGCGCAATAAATTATTACTCAAAAATCCCAAAGAGTAAATAACTATTACGCCTACTATAATAAAAGTGGCTATGGCCGCGATAATGGATACTTTTTGTAATTTATTTATTTTCTTCTTCATATTAATCGCTAAAGAATACTTCGCCGTTTAAAATAGCGCTGAATGTCGTTCCTTGCCGAACGATATCAAAATTCAATAAGTTAATAAAATAACTGCTTGCTTCTATATCTTTTATGAAAGCAACCAGGTCGGCGTAATTGCCTGAAGTATTCATCTCCAGCATGATAAAACCGGGTGCGCCATCTTTAGGAGCAACCTCATCGCCGAATTTAGAACCGAAGCTTAAACCCCTCGCCCTTGCAAATTCACTGAGGTCGCGGCTTACAGAGAATAAGGAATCTCTTTTCGGTAGCGCATTGTTTAACTTGAAAAACGCAGCGTCTGCAGTCCTCTCCTGCTCTTTGAGTTTAGTAAGGTTAGATATGTCGATAACCCTTTTAAAGAGCTTAGCCTGCGTTTCCGAGATAAAACCTGCCTTTTGAGAAATATCAAAGGCCAGATAAACCATAACCACGGCTACTATTAACACTACGCCTAAAACTACTGTTAGACTGGAGATAAGGCGAAATTTAAAGCCGCGCTGCATTCTAATATGATAGTATAAAACAGTATGGAGATAAAGATTATAGATTTTGAGCGTTTCCCAAAAATTTTAAAAGAAATTCCCGATCCGCCGAGGAGGCTTTTCGTTGCTGGCAGTCTGCGTGAAGACAATGAGACAATGATAGCCATAGTAGGGACAAGGAAAGCGTCCGCTCACGGTATAAAAATCGCAGAAACCTTCGCCAGGGAATTAAGCGCAATGGGTTTTGCCGTCGTAAGCGGGCTCGCTATGGGGATTGACACCGCTGCCCACCGAGGCGCGCTTTCAGGCGGAGGCAAGACTATAGCCGTTTTGGGCAACGGCCTCGATAAGATTTATCCGGCGCAGAATGAAAACCTGGCGCAAAAAATTATAAACCAAGGCGGAGGGATAGTGTCCGAATACGAATCCGGCACGCCTTCATACAAACACAATTTCATACAAAGAAACAGAATTATAAGCGGGCTCGCGTCAGCTGTAGTTATTATAGAAGCTCCATTAAGATCCGGCGCACTCGCTACAGCCGGTTTTGCCGCCACCCAAGGAAGAGAAGTTTTTGTAATCCCGGGACCGATAAATCACCCTAATTACGGCGGCTCGCACGCTCTCTTGAGAGACGGAGCGAGACTCGTGACCTCACCCCAAGATATCATCGAGGACCTTGGATTAAAAAACTTATTTGAACCAGGAACCCAAAAAACCGAAAACTCGTTAACGCGCCAACTTAACAATGAAGAAATGCTTATCTTGAACAAAATTAAAGATTACAATTCGCCCCTTAATGTTGACAAAATAATTAAACTCACTAAACTTGAACCCCAGATAGTAAATCAAACGCTCGCCTCTTTAGCCATCAGAGGGTTTATACAAGAGGCGGGAGGAAGTTACACTATATAGTATGCCAGGTAGTGAAAATTCGATTTATCCGCTGAAGGCGAATAAAATTAAATGCAAAGTTCGGAGAAATTGATGAATTATATTAGACATAGAAATAAAAATATAAAAATGGTCAAAATAAATTAGATCGAATTTCTACTACCTGGTATGAACTTAGTAATTGTTGAATCGCCCACAAAAGCTAAAACCATCAGTAAATTCTTGAGCGGTGATTTTAAGGTGGAATCATCCTATGGCCACATCCGCGATCTTCCTAAAAGCAACAACAAAGCCATAGATATAGCGTCCGGCTTTACTCCCCATTACGAAATTCTTAAAGGCAAAGAAGATATGATAGAAAATCTGCGCGCATTGGCAAGTAAGGCGAATAAAATTTTTTTGGCAACTGACCCGGACCGCGAAGGAGAGGCCATCGCCTGGCACCTTTTTATAGCCCTTAACCTAGACCCCAAGAGAACGAAGCGCATCGTCTTCCATGAAATTACCAAGGAGGCGATTGAAGAAGCAGTCGCTAACCCGCGTGACATAGATCAAGACCTGCGCCGGGCACAAGAAGCGCGGCGAGTTCTCGACCGCTTGGTAGGATTTGATTTATCAGGCCTCATCTGGAGAAAGGTCCGCTATGGTCTTTCAGCCGGACGCGTACAATCCCCGGCACTTCGCATTATTATGGAGCGCGAACGGGAAATCCGCGCATTTGCGTCGGAGAAATTTTGGGTGCTTACCGGGACGTTCGAAACCGTGAGGAAAAAAACCCTCACGCTTGTCTGCAAAGAAGAGCCGCGTGAAGAAATAGAGGCAAAGCGAATTCTTACCGCAGGCTCTAGAGGAACGTGGCAGATTACGGATGTAAAAGAGAGTGAGATGAAACGCTTCCCGCGTCCTCCTTTCACTACTTCCACTTTACAACAAGCCGCTTCGACTCGTCTGGGTTTTTCTCCCTCGCGCACGATGTCCACAGCTCAAAAGCTCTATGAAGCGGGACATATTACATATATGCGAACCGATTCTACGGCAGTGAGTGTCCAAGCCCAAAAACAGATTTTAACCTTTGTTCAAAAAAAGTTTGGCAGAGAATACGCCGAGGCCCGGGTATATAAAACTAAAAGTAAGCTGGCTCAGGAAGCTCATGAAGCAATACGACCGACAAACGCTTCCGTAGAAAACATTCACTCGACGCCGGAACAAAATAAGCTCTATCGCCTCATTTGGCAGAGAGCCGTCGCCAGTCAAATGAAAGAAGCTCTTCTTCTTAAAACTCGCCTTGCCGCTAATATTAAAGAAGAGATAATACCAGAATTCATCGTAATCGGCTCCAGGCTATTATTTGACGGCTGGCTCAAGGCAGACCCGGAAGCGCGCGGTGAAGACATTGAGGTGCCGAAAGTCATCGTAGGCGACCAGCTAAAGCTCATTGGCTTGGTTTTGGAAGAAAAACAAACCGAGGCGCCAAGCCGTTACACAGAGGCCGGACTAGTTAAAGAACTTGAAAAGCGCGGTATAGGTCGGCCTTCAACCTACGCTTCCATTATGAAAACCTTAGCCGATCGCGGGTATGTGACAAGGACTGGTAAAACACTCTTCCCGACCGATACGGGAGATGTGGTAAGCACTTTTTTGGAAAAGAACTTCGGAAATTATATTAGCGATACTTTCACCGCCGAGATAGAGAACGAGCTCGACGAAATCGCGGAAGGCTCTCGCGAATATGAGAAAACTCTTAAAGACTTTTATGGACCGTTTTCAAAAGAAGTAATATCCAAGGAAGATATGCCGAAGCTCACCAATCTAGGAGAGGCTCCAAAAGAATTTACCTGCCCAAAATGCGGCTCCCCTATGATTATGAAACTCGGCAAGAATGGCACTTTTATGAGTTGTTCCCGTTTCCCCGAGTGCACGGGCGCTCGCAGGGCGGATGGTGAGTCAATAGAACCAGAGAAACCCATTGGTGAGGACCCAGAGTCTCACCTCCCAATTTTTGTTTTGAACGGCCGCTTCGGACCTTACGTTCAGATCGGACAGAAAACCAAAGAAAATCCGAAGCCCAAGAAAGCCAGTATTCCTCACGGCGTTAACCCGGGTTCGGTAACTCTTATGGACGCGCTTACTTATTTGAGTTTGCCGCGAGAATTAGGCTTGCATCCCGAAACCGGGAAAATGATAACCGCAAGCATCGGCCGCTTCGGGCCTTATATCGTCCACGACGGAGACTTCCGTTCCTTGAAAAAGGATAATGTTTACACGATCGAGTTGCCGCGGGCGCTTGAGATATTAAAAGAAGAAAAAAAGACCAGGGGCTTTAAACGAAAAACTAATGAAATATCAAAGTAGTTAAAACTGGACAAAGCCGCAGGAATTAAGTAAAAACCTTGAATATCACGATG
>CAZHYH010000025.1:0-3997 GCA_964536655.1 uncultured Candidatus Saccharibacteria bacterium | reverse complement strand
GATGAAAAAAATAGAAACTTTAAAAAATGAATCAATTCTTATCGGTAAGGCATACGAATTCTCTAGGAAAGCTCATGAAGGCCAGAAACGCGTAAGCAGCGAACCATATTTTAGCCACTGCGTAGCTACGGCTCAAAGCCTCCTCGAGTGGAAATTGGATGAAGTGACTATCGCCGCCGGCCTAATGCATGACGTATTAGAAGATACCGAGGTAACCATCGAGACATTAAAAAAAGAATTTGGCGAAAAAATATCTTTTCTTGTAAACGGCGTTACTAAACTCGGAAAAATCAAATATCGCGGGCGTGAGATACAAGCAGCAACCTTGCGTAAAATGGTGCTGGCGATGGCAGAGGACCTGCGAGTGGTGATTATCAAGCTCGCCGATAGACGCCACAATATGCAAACTTTAAAAGTTCTGCCTCCTCAAAAACAAAAAAGGATTGCGCAAGAAACGATGGAAGTGTATTCCCCTCTCGCATATCGTCTTGGAATGCAGAAACTTTCCGGAGAACTCGAGGATCTCGCCTTCCCCTATATATATCCGCGAGAATACAGATGGCTCATAGAAAACGTGGCTGATCGTTACGAACAAAGAGAGAAATATTTGAGGAAAATACAGCCGACTGTAGAAAAAGCACTTAAAGAAGCGGGCGTCGAGCCGATGGCAGTGGATTTTAGGGCCAAGCGTTATGCCAGCCTTTATAAAAAACTTTTACGCTACGACATGGATCTCGATAAAATTCATGATTTGGTCGCCTTTAGACTAATTGTAAATACCGTTGAAGACTGTTATACCGCCTTAGGCGTAATCCACAAACTCTGGCCGCCGATACCAGGAAGAATAAAGGACTATATAGCCATGCCCAAATCCAACTGGTACCGCAGCTTGCACACCACCGTTCTCTGTGAAGACCAGAAAATAGTTGAGTTTCAAATCCGAACCAAAGAAATGCACGATGAAGCCGAGAACGGCATCGCCGCCCATTGGGCCTATGAACAAATAAAGGGGAGTAAAAACTACGCCAAGCGGCAAACATCTGTGGCTAACAATAGAGAAATGGTTTGGGTAGAACAGCTTCGCTCCTGGCAGAAAGAATTTTCAGACCCCAAAGAATTCATAGATTCACTTAAAATAGATTTTTTCAGGGACAGGATATTCATCATCACGCCCAAAGGAGAAGTTTTTGATCTGCCGCAGGGCGCGACTCCGATAGATTTCGCCTACGCCATTCACACGGATGTGGGCAATCAATGCATAGGCGCAAAAGTAAATGGTAGAATCGCGGCACTCGACAGTAAATTACATTCACAAGACATTGTTGAGATTATTACTCAAAAGGGTAAGAAACCATCGGCTGACTGGCTCGAATTCGCAGTAACGGGCAGCGCCAAAAGTAAAATTAGGTCGGCGTTGAAAGAAAAAAGAGGAATACTTCACAAAGTGAAAAAAGTAACGGAATTCAAAATTATAGCTGAAGATAAAATGGGTGTTTTAAAAGACGTGGCCGGCGTTATTTCCAGATCTCATATTAATATCTTAAGTATTAATTCTTCCTCTCAAAGTCACGGCCGTTTCCACGTGATGAAAATCAAATGCGGCACTGATGATAAGGATAAAATAATGAAATTAATACTCAAACTTAAAGGCGTCAAGACCGTTAAAGAGATTGAATACCGTTTTGTCTAAGTAATTTATCGGTAATAGCTTTAAGTTCTTCCGATGAATAAAAACTGATAGTCAGTTTGCCTCCTTCTCCAAATCGGTTTACGTCAACTTTAGTACCCAAAAACTCCTCGAGCTGTTCTTTAAGCGCTTGAACTTCAGGATCGCGAATACGTTCATTAGATTCTGTCGTTTGGCTTACTCCGGAATCTTTTATGTTTCTCACCCTTGATCTAATCTCTCTTACGCTTAAATTGTTTTTTAGTATTTCTTCAAATAATTTCCTTTGGCCTACTATGTCCTCTACCGCAAGAAGCAATCTGGCCTGACTTTCGTTCACTCTGCCACTTGAAACGGCTTCCTGAATTTCAGACGGCAAGTTCAAAAGACGTACGCTATTAGCCACAACCTCGCGGCTCTTCCCCACTTTAGCGGCGATTTCCCTTTGTGTAAGCCTAAATTCATCTTGTAATCGCGCGAAAGCTCTTGCTGTTTCTATGGGATTCAAGTCGGCTCTCTGAATGTTTTCGATAACGGCCAGTTCCAATTTTTCGCGTTCCATAGCCGGGCGTCTCACGATTGCGGGCACTGTGTTGAGTCCGGCCATTCTCGCGGCTAAAAGCCTCCTTTCGCCGGCAATAAGTTCGTACTCTACTGAAGTGCCACTCTCGTTTTCGCTTTCAACTTTAGAAACAACTAAGGGTTGAATTATGCCAAACTCCCTAATTGAGAGCGCTAACTCTTTTAGCGCTTCTTCATCGAAATTCCGTCTGGGCTGATGAGGGTTGGGCTTTATTTTATCTACTTCTATTTGGAAGACTGACTCGGTTGGTGATTTGGGATTTTTTCGGCTCTCGGAAGGTGTCGTGGGGAATGTCTCGGAGCCGCGATGAGATTGGTCTCCCCGATTTATCGGGGAGTCATCGTGGCGAGAGTCAAGGTCGCCGCCTGCCGCTGGAGCAGGCGGACGACCGGTTCCCTCAGACACCTTCTGGGAGCCGAACTCAACATCCGACGGTACATTATCGTGATTATCTCCCTCCTTTTTTGGTATTAATGATTCTAATCCTTTACCTAACATGCCCAGTAGTTAAACTGCGATTACAAGTCATTTGATTAACTTATCGCTGTAAATCATTTGTGTGACCTTTATATTATTATATTGCCTCTTGAGTAAACCACGATGACTTGAGTTAATCCAATCGCAGTTATACTGACTGGGCATGGTTGCCAAATTCTTGATTTTGCATTTGATATTGATATTCCAGCTCAATTATCTCCTCGGCTAAACGACGGTAAGCCAAGGCGCCGATAGAATAAGGGTCGTATATGAGTATAGGTTTGCCGAAACTCGGCGCCTCAGCAAGCGATACCGAACGCGGAATTTCTACTTCAAAAACGCGATGAGGGAAATGACGCCTTAAATTTTTACTAACCTCTCGAGATAGACGCTGGCGCTTATCATATAAAGTGATTAGCGCGCCGACGACCTGTAAGTTATGGCGCAAGTTAATCCGAATCAAATCAATCATCTCTAAAAGCTGGCTTATACCTTCTAAACTATAGTATTCCGCTTGCACTGGAATCAAAACTTCGTCAGCTGCTACTAAGCCGTTTACGGTGAGCAAACTAAAAGATGGGGGTAAGTCTACAAGAATATAATCGTATTTGTGCCTTATTTGATTCAAGAATCTGCGCAAACGCGATTCTCTTTCCTCGACGCTTACAAGTTCAACCAAGGCGCCGGCCAGATCTTCCGAAGAAGGAATAAATTCATAATTTAGTATTTGGCTTGGCCTTATAAGCGTTTCCGGATTATCGGTTCCCATTACGCCGTGATAAATATTTCTTTCAAATTTTTTCACGCCCGACAAAGCAGAAGAAGCATTAGCTTGCGGATCAAAATCTACGAGCAAAACGCGGCGCCCCAAAAGCGCAAGATAAGAACCGAGGTTTACAGCGGTAGTAGTCTTACCTACGCCGCCTTTGGCATTACAGATTGCTATAACTCTAGCCATAAAATAATCGTTTCTTTAATTGATTCTAACTGAAAATTATGGCATTATCAATCAAGCAAAATATGCCCGGGTGGCGGAATGGCAGATTTACCCCGCACTAATCTTGTTTTATAACAAATTTATGGCCAGGTGGTGGAATTGGCAGACACGCAGGACTCAAAATCCTGTGCTCGCAAGAGTGTGAGGGTTCAAATCCCTCCCTGGCCACAAAACAAAATTTAGTGCGGGGCGCGCACGACTCCCGCCTGCGCTAAAGCTACGGCGGGCAGGCAAAATCGTGTGAGGAAACTCATGAGAATTCGACTCTCTCCCC
>CAZHYH010000024.1:2008-8214 GCA_964536655.1 uncultured Candidatus Saccharibacteria bacterium | reverse complement strand
AAACTGATTGAGGAAAAAACTGGAGAAACTAACTTTAGTTTGGGAGAGCCTGAAGTTAAGGGCCGGGGCGATTTTGCGACCAACGTCGCCTTTCTTTTGGCTAAAAAAAGAGGAGTCAGCCCATTGACCGCAGCCGAGGAGTTGAAGAGCAAGCTTAGAGACAATAAGCTTTTCGAAAAAGTGGAAGTTGCCCAGCCAGGGTTTGTTAATTTTTGGATTTCCAGAAAATCAGTGGCTAAAGAGTTTCAAGAAATAGTTGGAGCTAAAACTAAATGGGGCAGGCCAAAAGTCTTGAAGAAAGAACTGGTTATAGTTGAATATTCTTCTCCGAACGTTGCCAAGCCGATGCACGTGGGGCATTTGCGTTCAACTATCATCGGCGACGCCTTAGCCAACATCTACGAGTTTTTAGGTTATAAGGTTATCCGCTGGAATTATATTGGTGACTGGGGAACGCAGTTCGGTAAGCTCACTGCCGCCTATAAAATGTGGGGTAATAAAAAAGAACTGGAAGCCAATCCAATTCAGACTATGCTCAAGCTCTATGTCCGCTTTCACGAAGAAGCTAAGAAGGAACCGAGTTTAGAGAAAAAAGGACAGGAAGAGTTTAGGAAACTTGAAGAATGTAACAGAGAGAACAAAAAACTTTGGGAGTGGTTTAGGCGTGAATCTCTTAAAGATTTCAACCGTCTCTATAAAGTATTGGATGTTAAGTTTGATATTACCGCTGGCGAGTCTTTTTATGAAAAAGACTTAAAGCCGCTTATAGAACGCTTGGAAAAATCGGGAGTGGCACAAAAAAGCGAAGGAGCTCTTATAATCCCGCTTGATAATATGGGATTGCCGCCAGCCTTAATCAGGAAATCCGACGAAGCCAGCCTTTATATAACGAGGGATATAGCCAATCTGGAATACAGATTAAAGAAGTATAAGCCTGCCAAAATATTGTATGTGGTGGCCAACGAACAAGCGCTCCATTTCTCGCAACTATTTGCTGTAGCCAAGATTATGGGGTTCACTTCCACTGAAGTTCAACATATTAAGTTCGGAATGGTTTTGGGAAGCGATGGCAAAAAACTTTCCACTCGCGAAGGCAAGATTATTATTTTAGACGATTTGATTAGCGAGGGAGTAAAGCTCGCGTATCAAGAAGTCCAAAAAAAGAATCCAAAACTTAGGGCCTTGGAAAAACAAAAGATTGCAACGGCCGTTGGCATTGGCGCCATTAAATATAATGATCTTTCCCAGAATAGGGGAGGTGATATAACTTTTAACTGGGAGAAGATGTTGAGTTTTATCGGCAACTCGGCTCCTTATCTTCAATACACTTACGCGCGTTTAAGGAGCGTCTTAAAGAAGGGCAAGGTTGGCAAGTTTGACGCCAAGCTTTTGAGCGATGCCGAAAGATATATTATTTTGAAACTTTCGCAATTTCCTGAAGCGGTTAAGCGTGGAGCGGAAAGCAACTTACCCAACCACTTAGCCGATTATTTATACGACTTAGCTCAACTTGCTAATAACTACTACGAGGTGAATCCCATTTTACAGTCCGAGCCGAAAGTCAGAGCCATAAGGCTTAATCTTATTAAAGCTGTTGCCGAAACGCTTAAAAACGGGCTAAACTTACTTGGCATACAAACTCTGGAACGAATGTAACTAAAAGAAATGCTTAAAAACTTTAAGGAATTTAAACTTCCGCAAATTGAAGAAAAGGTTTTAGCCAACTGGAAAGGGAACCAGGTTTTTAAGAAACTGCAGGAGAGGAAAAGCAAAAAGGGTTACTTTCGTTTCTATGAGGGTCCGCCTTACGCTAACGGGCACCCCGGCATTCACCATATTTTAAGCAGGGTATTTAAAGATATTATACTTCGTTATAAATCAATGGCGGGTTATTCTGTCCCGAGGCGCGCGGGCTGGGACACGCATGGCCTTCCTATCGAAATACAGGTTGAGAAAGAGCTCGGCATTAAAAGCAAGAGAGAAATAGATAATTTAGGCATTGAGTTTTTTAATAAGAAGGCCAGAGAAATAATTTGGCGTTACTTGGATGAGTGGGAGCGTTTCACTCTGCGGATAGGTTACTGGCTGGATTTTAAAAGCGCTTACATAACCTGCGACAACTCTTATGTTGAAAGTTTGTGGTGGATTTTTAAGCGTATTCACGAAAGGGGGTATCTTAAAGAATCTCGCAAAGTCGTGCCCTATTGTCCGCGCTGCGAAACACCACTTTCAAGCCATGAATTGGGACAGCCGGGAGTTTATCAGCTTACAAAAGATCCTTCGGTTTACGTTAAGTTCAAACTCAAAACTAAAAAATCCAAAGAGATGCAGGAGTATCTTTTGGTTTGGACTACGACGCCGTGGACATTGCCTTCTAATATAGCCGTAGCAGTTGACCCTCAACTTACCTACACGAAGTATAAGATCGGCAATGAATATTTGTGGGCATACAATCCGCCGCCTCGATTACCCAATGAAGCGGAAGTGGCGGAAAAACTTTCCGGTAAAAAACTCGTGGGATTGGAATATGAGCCGCTCTACAAAACATTGCCGCAGGAGGTGAGTTTAGCCACGATAGAGAAAGCATACAAGGTTATTGCGGCCGATTTTATTAAAACGGAGGAGGGAACCGGAATGGTGCATATCTCCCCGGCCTTTGGCGAAGACGACTTCAATTTACTGGGTTCAATCGATTTTCCGATAACCGTTGATAACCAAGGAAGAGTGACAAAAGGACTGCCTGGCGCTAATAAATTTATCAAAGATGCCGATAAGGACATTTCTCTGGACCTTTTGCGTCGCGGACTTCTCTATTCCGAAGACAAAATAGAGCACGATTATCCTTTTTGTTGGCGTTGTTCCGCTCCGCTCATTTACTTTGCCAGGGTGGGCTGGTTTTTTGAGATGAGCCGCCTGCGTAGCAAGCTTTTAAGCGAGAACGAGAAAATTAATTGGATACCTTCCTATATAAAACACGGTCGTTTCGGAGAGTGGCTTAAAGACGCTAAAGACTGGTCTATATCCCGAGATCGTTATTGGGGAACGCCTTTGCCTATATGGAGGTGTGACGACTGTAAGCGGGTGAAAGTCGTCGGTTCTTTAGACGAGTTGGAAAAAAGCGCTTATCACAAAAATAAATTTTTCATATTGAGGCACGGCGAGGCAGATCATAACGTTAAGGACCTTATAGCCGCCGGACCGGAGAAAGACAATCGCGTTTCGCATCTTACCGAAAAGGGGGAAAAACAGATTTTGGCCGCGGCTAAGACCCTAAAAAGGGAAAAAATAAGTATTATCTTCACGTCTCCTTATAGGCGCACCGTCGATACAGCCAAAATCGTGGCTCACGAACTGGGCGCTACGGTAATAGTTGATAAGAGGTTAAAAGAAGTTGATTGCGGAACATTCAATTGGCGCAAAGTCTCCGAACACAAGAGTTTTTTTGCATATCCGCTCGAAGAGTTCACTAAAGCTCCGCCATCAGGCGAAACCTTAGATGGAGTAAGGGCAAGAGTTTTTGATTTTATAAAAGACGTTAACAATCGTTATAAGGACATGAATATTTTGGTGGTCGGACACGGCGATCCATTGTGGATGCTCGAGGGAGCGGCGAAAAATCTTTCCCGGGAAGAAGCGCTCAAACTTTCTTACATTGATGTAGGCGAGTTAAGAGAAATAGATTTTAAGAATTTGCCTTACAATGACGCAGGAGAGGTAGATGTTCACCGACCCTACATTGATCAAGTTTATTTGAAATGTGAAGAGTGTGGCGGCAGTATGAAAAGAATCACCGATGTTGCGGACGTTTGGTTTGACTCGGGAGCAATGCCATTAGCTGCCGTTCATTACCCGTTTGCCAACAAGAAATTTATTGATAGTGGAGAAGGCTATCCCGCCGATTTTATTGCGGAAGGCATTGATCAAACGCGCGGCTGGTTCTACACCATGCTTGCTCTGGCCGTGCTTTTGGAGAAATCGGCGCCTTATAAAAACGTTATTTCCTTGGGTTTAATCAGGGACAAATACGGCCAAAAGATGTCTAAGTCAAAGGGCAATGTCGTAAATCCTTCGGAAATGATTGATAAATATGGCGTAGACGCGATTCGTTGGTATTTCTTTACCGTGAACCAACCGGCAGATTTCAAGGATTTTGATGAGGAGGGATTAGCCAAAGCGCTGCGGCAGTTTTTCCTCGTAATATATAATTCTTACGTTTTCTACGAGTCGGCCGAAGCGGGTTCGCTTCGCGGCGAAGCAGGCGGGGATAATCCAAAGAAACTGCATGTTATGGATCGCTGGATTTTGGCGAGGACCAACGAAACCATTGAAGAGACAACTGTGAACTTGGAAAAATATGATATAGGAGCTGCGGCGAGGTCCATCGAAGAACTTGTTCAAGATTTGTCGCGTTGGTACATAAGGCGGAGCCGTCGTCGGCTGGGAGCGAAACGCGTTCTGGGCGAGGTGTTAATAGAGATAAGCAAATTAAGCGCGCCATTTGTACCGTTTTTTGCCGATGCCGTATACCAATCGCTTAAAACTAAAGATTCCGTTCACCTGGCCGAGTGGCCTAAGGCAGATAAGAAGCTTATAGACAAAGAACTATTGGATGCAATGAGAGAGGGGCGCAAATTAGCCGCCTTGGCCTTGGCCAAAAGAAGTGAGGCGGGCATTAAAGTGCGTCAGCCGCTCAGACTCTTAAAATTAAGAACCGAAAATAAGTTTCTTAAGACCAACATAGAGTTGATTGAAGTTCTTAAAGAAGAAGTTAATGTTAAAGAAATTGAGTTTGAAATCGAAAAAGGACAGAGTAACTTTAGGACGCTTCTCAAAACACTCAATATCTTTGTTTCTGACAATGCGAGGGTTTCGAACGAGGTTTTTCTTGATACGGAAATAACACCAAAGCTAAAAGAAGAAGGCGCTATTCGCGAATTTACAAGACTGATACAAGATTTACGAAAGAAGGCTGGGTTGAAGCCTAAAGATAAAATAGCTTTGTTTATAGAAACAACTGTGTATGAATTGACGTTACAAAATTACCTCAAACTTCTTTGTAATGAAGTCGGCGCTTCTACTGCGGAGTTTAAGCATACTACTAAGTTTGATGCGGAGTGGAGCGGTAAAGTTGATTCTTCGCCGGTCTGGATAGCTTTAAGAAGGATATAAGAGAAGAATATAAGATATAAAAATTTATCTAGTATACTATAATACTGATCAGTATTATAGTATACTGATTATATCAACTGTGTCAGTTATATTAATCCTACTTTCTGTGCCACCTCTTCCATCGTCTCTCGGGCGATGGGTTTTGCCTTCTTCTCGCCTGCGGCGAGTATTTTCATAACCAGGCGCCTATTTTTAATGAGTTTGTTGCGCCTCTCTTGAAGAGGTTTCAATATTTTTATAATAAGTTCGGCTAAATCTTCTTTGAATTTTCCGTACCCCGTACCTCGGAATTTTTTAACTACCTCGGAAATGGATAATCCGGAGAATTCTGAATAAATTAGAACCAAGTTCGAGATCGCCGGTCTTTTTTCCGGATCGTATTCGATTGTCGTGAACGAATCCGTCACAGCGCGCTTAATTTTTTCTCTTATTACTTTTGGCGAATCGGCAAGATACAGACATCCTCCGGGGAGCGATTTTGACATCTTTTTATTCGGATTATCAAAACTTTTGATACGCAGGGTTCTGGTAAAAATGGCCTTCGGCTCCTTGAATGTTTGCCCGAATCTGTTATTGAAAATTCTGGCTATGTCTCTCGTGATTTCCACGTGTTGTCTTTGGTCTTCGCCGACAGGTACCACTTCCGCTTTGTAAAGCAGAATATCGGCTGCCATCAGAACCGGGTAATCAAGAAGACCGGCGTTCGGGGGCTGCCCTTCGCTCAATTTTTCCTTGTACTCTATCATTCCTTCCAACCTGCCGACGGGCGTAATGGTGTTAAAAATCCAAGCCAAGTTGGCGTGCTCCGGCACGTGAGATTGAATGAAGATTACCGATTTCTTGGGATCAATTCCGGCAGATAGCGCGTCCACGGCCATCTTATAGATTTCTTCGGCTTTTTCCCGCGGTTTGTAGCGTTGTGTCAAGGCGTGGTAATCGGCAATAAAGTAAAAGCAGCGGTATTTATTGGAGCTCTGCAACTCCACCGCCTGCTTCAACATTCCCAAGTAGTTTCCGATATGTAATTCTCCCGAAGG
>CAZHYH010000024.1:0-1908 GCA_964536655.1 uncultured Candidatus Saccharibacteria bacterium | reverse complement strand
TTAAGTCCGCTTACGATTACTGGTTTCATAGATTAGATTATAAATTAAAAATGTAAATATCAAAAATCAAAATGACAATGTAAAATTTTATAATTTTGATTTGTCATTTTCCACTTTGATTTTTAAATTTTACATTTACTATTATATCTCTATAACTACAGGTAGAATCATCGGCCGCCTGTTAGTTTTACTATAAATAAATTGTCCTATTTGGTCCCTGAATAAGGTTTTTAAGTAGTCAGGGTTCGTTTGTTGGTTATGCGGAATGCGATTAACTATACTCCTGATTTTATTGCGCATTTCATCAAGCAGCCCCTGGTTTTCTTTAAGGTAAATAAACCCTCTTGAAATAATATCGGGATTTTTAAGTATGCGGCCGTTCTTGCGGTCTATGGTGGCTATCACAACCACCATGCCTTCCTGCGCAAGCACTTTTCTGTCGCGCAAGACTATCTCGCCAACATCCCCGACGCCCAGTCCGTCCACCATGATGTAGTGAGCAGGGACCGTTTCTTCGGTGATTGTAAAACTATCTTTAGTCAACTCCGCCACTTGCCCGTTATCCAGTATTTTTATATTTTCGGGTTTCATACCGCCATTAATGGCGTTTTTGCCGTTGGCCGCTCTCATATAGTAGTAACCGTGAACCGGCATAAAGAACTGCGGCTTTAATAGTTTAACTACCATAGTCAAATCATCCGCCGGCGCATGGCCGCTTGAGTGAATGTCGATCATATTAGTCTGGTAAACGATGGCATTCTGCCTTGTGAGATTGTCTTTCAAAGTTTGGACACTTCTCTCATTACCGGGTATTACTGAAGAAGAAAATATCATTGTGTCTCCGGGCTTGATGCGGATACTCCTATGCTCGCCGTTAACTATTCTCATAAGGCCGGCTCTGGACTCTCCTTGAGCGCCGGTCGTGATAATCATAATTTTCTCATCTTTATATTTATGCATCTCTTCGGCGGAAATGATGCTTCCTTTCCAGGCTTTTATATAACCCATAGTTTGGGCTATTTGGACGTTATCCTTCATAGAGCGGCCGTTTATGACCACTTTTTTCCCCAGCTTCTCCGCTATTTTTATTATTTCGGCTATACGCGTGAGCATTGAAGAGAAAGTGGTAAGGATAATTCTACCCTCCGCCTGCTTAAACAGGTTCTCCAAATTTTTCTCTACAAGGCGTTCGGAAATTGTCTTGCCGGGCTCTTCGGCATTTGTGCTGTCGCACATGAAAGTATGCACGCCCGCGCTGCTTACGCGTTTTAATTCATCAAGTCCGTGGGCGTTTCCTTTTTCATCGTAATTAATGCGAAAATCCCCCAAATTGACGATATTTCCTATAGGCGTTTTGATAACCACTCCTGTAGAATCAGGAACGGTGTGTTCCATGCTTACAAATTCCAAGTCAAAGTATTCGCCAACTTTCACCTTTTGGCCGCTTTTAACCACAACGGCGTTAATTTTAGGCGCATTAACAAACTCTTCCTGTCTCTTTTCTATAATAGCTTTAGTAAGAGGGGCGGTGTATACAGTAGGGTTTCCCAACTTGCCTACTAAGTAGGGAATAGCTCCTATATGGTCATAGTGGCCGTGGGTGATAACAACTGCCCTGATATTTTTTCTTTTAGGCTCAAGTGAAGCAATATTTGGGATAATAAAATCAATACCCGGCGTTTCTTCTTCCGGGAACTGCAACCCCATATCAATAATTACAATCTCATCTTTATATTCCAGGTAAGACATGTTTCTGCCTACCTCTTCCAATCCTCCCAAAGGGATAAGACGCAGAACATCGCCCTTGTCTTTATGGATTTCTGTTTTTCGCGGAGAGTAGCTTTCTTTCTCCGATTCGCGTTTAATTTTTGTTACCATATTTATTTTTTATTTTGTATTAGTGCCCCC
>CAZHYH010000023.1:0-8667 GCA_964536655.1 uncultured Candidatus Saccharibacteria bacterium | reverse complement strand
TATCGTGAACGTTTTTTATTCTGAAGAATTCGACGAACTTTCTTAGGCACCTTTCATAACTTCGTCTCGTTAAAGGTGAGCGATTTTTTTCAATCTCCAAATAATCTAAATAGTCTTTTACGGCTTTCTGTATGTCCATACTTAAATTATACATCAAAATATTATGCGACACATATGTGTTGCATAATGTTTTGTCCTTTTACAACTTGAATTCATCTAAGCTGTAATAAGGAATATTATACGACAAATTCGAGCTTTACATTAGAGTAGAAAGCTGATAAAATGGCAGAAATGTTAACTACTCGTCAGAAGAAGAAAATAATAGAAGAGCATAAGCGTCACGAAAAAGATACGGGATCGGCGGAAGTTCAGGTAGCGATTATTACGAAAGAAATGGAGAGGCTTGCGACTCACCTTAAAAGGAGCCCAAAGGACAACCACTCAAGGCGAGGTCTTTTGGGGATGGTGAGTAAGCGAAGAAAACTTCTTCAATACCTCTCTATAAATTCGCCGGGGAACTATACTAAGTTGATTAAGAAGTTAGGACTCAAAAAATAATGGCCGTTCATCCTCATAAAGACCAGCGTATAGGCGTTTTTATTGATATTCAAAATCTTTATCATTCGGCTAAGAATTTATACGGCGGCCGGGTAAGCTATGGAGATCTACTTAAACATCTTGTTGCGGGGCGTAAGTTGCTTAGAGCCTTAGGTTATGTGGTTAAAAGCGATCCGGCAACAGGAGAAGATGCTTTTTTTGAAGCTCTGCATAAAGCTGGGATTGAGCTTAGAATAAAAGATATCCAGATTTTCCCAGGAGGAATGAAGAAAGCTGACTGGGACGTAGGATTGGCAGTCGACGCTATCAGGGTGGCGAACATGGTTGATGTGGTCGTCATTGTAAGCGGCGATGGAGACTTTGTTCCGCTGGTTGAATATTTGAAGTGGGGACTGGGAAGAACCGTTGAAGTAGCCGCTTTTGGGCGCACAACGTCGGCTCGCCTTAAAGAATCAGCGGATTCGTTTGTTGATTTAGAGGAGTTGCCTGGCGTAGTTTTCAAGGTTGTAAGAAAAAACAAAAGATAATATGAATTTAAACAGAAAAACATTTGACCTTGATTTAGCGGCCCGTAAATTACAGTTGGAAACCTCGAGTATTGGAGAACAGACAAACTCGGCCATTATCGGCAGGTACGGAGATACAACTGTGCTCGTCACCGCAGTTATGGGTAGCGAAGACAGAGACATAGATTATATGCCTCTTACAGTCGATTATGAAGAGAAATTTTATGCGGCCGGCAAAATTATAGGCAGCCGTTTTGTCCGTCGAGAAGGCAGGCCGTCTGACGAGGCGATACTTTCGGGCAGGTTAGTCGATAGGGCCATTAGGCCGCTTTTTGACAGCAGAATGAGGCGCGATATTCAAGTTGTAGTTACTATACTTTCTTATGACGAAGAAAACGATCCTGATTTAGTGGCCCTAAATGCCGCCTCCGCCGCGCTTCTTGTTTCAGATATTCCTTGGAGTGGGCCGGTTGCCGGAGTAAAAATCGCCAAAATTGACGGCAACTTGGTAGTTAACCCGCTCCTTAGCCAGCTTAACGGAGGAAAAGCGAAGTTTGAAACTTTTGTGGCGGGTTCGCGCGGCAAAATCAGCATGATTGAGTTAAGCGGCGATGACGCAGACGAGAAGGAAATTATGGAAGCCTTCAAGCTCGCGGAAAAAGAAATAGGAAAAATTCTGGATTTCCAGGAAAAAATTGCTAAAGAGTTAAGGGTAAAGAAAACAGACATTAAACTAAATGAAACTCCGGTCGAACTCAAGAAAGCCATTCAAGAGTTTTTGAGCGGCAAACTCGAGAAAGCTATATATGTAAAAGGAAAAACAGAACGCCAAAACAATCTCGGCGAACTAAAAGAAGACTTACTACTCCACCTTAAAGAAATCGGTTTTTCGGGGTCCGATTTGGGCACGGCCAATCATGTTTTTGATGAAGAGGTGGATGGTATGGTTCACGAGAAAATATTAAGAGAGGAACTGCGTCCGGACGGCCGCAAGCTCGATGAAGTGAGAGATTTATACGGAGAAATCGGCTTATTGCCAAGGACTCACGGTTCAGCCCTATTTATAAGGGGGGATACTCAAGCTTTGGCTGTGGTTACTTTGGCGTCCCCCGGAGCGGAACAGCTTATAGAAACAATGAAACGGTCCTGGAAGAGGCGTTTTATGCTGCACTATAATTTCCCGCCGTTTTCCGTTGGAGAAACAGGTTCTTATCGCGGACCGGGGCGAAGAGATATAGGACACGGCGCTTTAGCCGAGAAGGCGATTCGCCCGCTTCTCCCGCTCCAAGAGGAGTTTCCATACACAATTAGAGTAGTATCAGAAATACTTTCTTCAAACGGCTCTTCTTCCATGGCCACAGTCTGCGCCTCAAGTATGGCTTTAATGGACAGCGGTGTTCCAATAAAGAAACCGGCTGCGGGTATAGCGATGGGGCTTATGAGCGATGCCAAAGGCAATTATAAAGTTTTAACCGATATTCAAGGCCCCGAAGATCATTACGGCGATATGGATTTAAAAGTTGCCGGAACAAGAGACGGAGTTAATGCCATTCAGATGGATGTGAAAATTGAAGGTGTCACTTTCGAGATTTTAGAAAAGTCATTAGAACAGACCAAGAAGGCCAGGCTTCAGATTCTGGACTTCATAGAAGAAGTTATCAAAGAGCCAAGAGGAGATCTTTCTAAGTTTGCTCCAAGAGTAATAACTTTAAACATTGATCCGGAAAAAATCGGGGAAGTGGTAGGACCAGGAGGGAAAATGATAAAAAGCATCATAACGAGGACGGGCGCTACTACTATAGATATAGAACAAACCGGGGTGGTTTACATCGCCGGTTCTAAAGAAAACGCGGAAGCCGCAGCGGCGGAAGTAAAATCTATAGTTAGAGAATTTGAGATTGGCGAAATGGTGGAAGGGCCGATTATAAAGATATTAGATTTCGGCGCGATAGTTGATTTAGGCGGCGGCAGAGACGGCATGATTCACGTCTCCGAACTTAGGAACGGATTCGTGGAAAATGTGGCTGACGTTGTTAAAGTCGGAGATATAGTGAAAGCTAAAGTAATAAGGGTAGAAAACGGTAAAATAGGACTTTCTATTAAGCAACTTAAAATTTAGTTATCCACACCTAAGCAATTTTTAGTGCTATAATCTAATTAGATTATGAATGGCAATCAAAATAATATTGGTGGCCCCGCTCCATTGCCGGGCGAGCCTGCCTCGCAGCAAGGTAGGCCGGAGGTGCAACCACAGGCACAACCGCAGTCGCAGGAACCAAAGCCTACTTTTGTAACCAAGCCTCCTCTACCATCATCACCACCTCCGCCACCGCTTGCGCCGCAACCTCCACAACCGAGGGTTGGACGAGTTGGATTCGGTCCGGACATTCCTTCTTCTCCCCCTTCGGACATCGGTATAAGAACCATGGCTAGCGATCTCAAGTCATTAAAGTCTTCGGGAGGATATGATGTCAAGCCGGAAACTTTTCGTCCCGAGGAATTCAACCAAGAGCCGATGTTTGAGCCGCGAGAAATCGGGCTCCCCGGTTCCGAAAGTACGAAGCCCGTGCCAGTTAAATCTCATTCCAAACTTTTAATCAGCTTGGGAATAGTGGGCTTTGCCGTTATCGCGGGCTTAGTCATTTACTTCTTCGTTTTACCGCTTATCTTTCCCAAGAAGACCACTCCGCCGGTAGTTGAAACCCCTCCGCCTGCGGAGCAACCGCTGGTCGTAGAAACTCCTCTGCCGATTACTCATCAAACATTCTTTATTACTTCGCCCGCAGGCACTGTTTCTATGAATTTGACCAATCTTAATTTAGCCGAGGTGAATTCAGCATTAAACGCCGTGGCGAGCGGAGTCCAACCGCAGACAATTAAGGAGGTGGCGCTTACGGTCGCCGGAATAGTGCCGGAAGCAACAGATTTTATGACTTTAGCTTTCCCAGAGCTAAACAAAACCCTCTTAATCAGCAATTTTGAGAGAGATTTCACCGTTTTTGTTTACCGTGATACTAACGGCTCTTGGCCAGGCTACATCTTCCGGCTTAAACCAGAATCCTCTTTGGTTCAAGTCGCGGGGACTATTAAAGCAATTGAGTCATCGACTAACATTGCCAACCTATATTTATTGAATTTAACCTCGCCCAGTCCAACCGGATTCAAAGACGGTTTGAAGATTATGGAGAACACTGCGCGTTACCTTTCTTACGGCACGCCCGGCGCTTCCTTGAACTACGGCTGGTTTAATAACTATCTCGTAATAGGCACATCATATAACGGTTTTAGAGAGGGATTAAAACTTTTGGGTTATACCTCGCAGTAACGGTTATTGACTAGAGAGAGAAAGATCTCTTATACTGCTATTGACATTAAGGCCCGCACGAACGGGCCTTAATAAATAAAAAACATTATGGATTTAAAAGCATTAATACAAGGCGTAGAGCAAATCGCCGAAGATAAAAAGATAGAAGTCAAAAAAGTTTTCGAGGCAATCGAAGGTGCCTTGGCAGCCGCCTATAAAAAGGAGTATATGAGCCGCGGGGCGGTTGTAAAATCTGTTCTTAACCCGGAGACGGGCGAATTATCTTTTCGCCAAATCAGGGAAGTGGTTGACGAAACAACAGTGAGAATGATGGATACCGAAGGCGACGCCATAGAGCATAAAGAGGTAGAATTAAAGGAAGGTGAGACTCCCCTCCCGCGCTACAATCCGGAACGTCATCTTCTTTTAGATGAAATTAAGAAAACAAAGAAGGACGCGAAGGTAGGCGATGAAATAGAGATAACTTTGGAAACGCACACGGATTTCGGCCGCATCGCCGCCCAAACCGCTAAACAGGTTATCATCCAGAAAATAAGAGAGGCAGAAAGAGACTCGATTGTTTCGGAATTTAAAAATAAGGAGGGACAGGTAGCGAGCGGCATAGTCCAGCGTTTCGAAAGAGGCAATGTTTACATTGACCTTGGCCGGGCAGTGGGAGTAATGTTTCCCAACGAATCAATTCCCGGAGAATATTACAAAGCTGGTGAACGCCTGCACTTCTATATTTTGGCCGTTCAGACGGAAGGGAGGACCCCAGGCATTATCCTTTCGCGGGCTCACCCGAAGTTCGTGAGTAAGCTCTTTGAGATGGAGGTTCCGGAAATTGCCGATAAGGCTGTTGAGGTTAAAGCTATAACGAGAGAGCCTGGGAGCCGTACGAAAATTGCCGTTTCCTCTAACGTCGATGGTGTTGACCCCGTTGGTTCTTGCGTTGGCCAGCGCGGCACGAGAGTTATGGCCGTAAACAGCGAACTAGGACAAGAAAAACTAGATATCATAGAATGGTCGGACGATCCGGAAAAGTTTATCGCTAACGCTTTGTCCCCCGCTAAAGCAAGGTCAGTAGAATTACTGCCTCGCCGCGAAGCGAGAGTTTTGGTAGCCGACGATCAGTTGAGTTTAGCTATTGGCAAAGGCGGACAAAACGTAAGATTGGCCGCTAAGCTTACCGGCTGGAAAATTGACGTCCGTTCGCAATCCAAGCCCGAAGAGGCACAGGAAGGCGGCGTGGCGTCCGCGGAAGTAGAAGAGGCGTCTAAAAAAGAAGATAAGGCCGCCGCAGGCTCAATTGAAGAAAAAGATAAACCGATTTATCATAAAGTAGAGGACGAAGACTAAATAAAAAACATCCATGACAATAGATATTATTGTAGAAATAGCCAAGGGATCGCGCAACAAATACGAGCTTGATAAGGAAAGCGGGCGCGTTCGTCTAGACCGCGTTTTACATAGCTCGGTTAGTTATCCCGCTGACTACGGATTTTTGCCTAATAGTCTCTATGAAGACGGCGATCCATTAGACGTTCTTATAATAAATCGTTTCCCTACTGTCCCGGGTTGCGTTGTTCCGGTGCGGCCAATAGCCGTTTTCAAGATGGTTGATACCGGCGAGTCTGATGAGAAAATTATTGCCGTTCCTGAAGGAGACCCGTATTACAAAGATTGGACCGACCTTAAGGATATTCCTCAGGCTTTGAAAAATGAGATTGAAGAATTCTTCAAAACTTATAAAAACCTAGAGAAAGGAAAATACGTTGAAATAAAAGGATGGGATGACGCTAAATTAGCAGGAGAAATCATTCAAAAATCTCTGGAAGCGGTTAAAACGCAGAAAAGAATTAAAAAATGAGAAAATTCAAAGATATAGAGGGACAGTACTTAATCCCCACAGTAATTGAAAAATCCACTTATGGAGAGCGCGCTTACGATATCTACTCCCGGCTTTTGAAGGATAGAATCGTATTTTTGGGCGGGGCTATCAACGACCAAATTGCAAATCTTGTAATTGCTCAAATACTTTTCTTGGAAGGGCAAAGCCCCAAGGAGGATATTAAGTTTTATATAAATTCTCCTGGCGGCTCGGTATCAGCCGGCATGGCGATTTATGACACCATGCAATATGTTAAGCCGGATGTTTCTACTATGTGCGTGGGTATCGCCGCTTCTATGGGTGCGTTTCTTTTGGCTTCCGGGAAGAAAGGCAAAAGATTTATCCTACCCAACTCCGATGTCTTACTCCACCAGATTATGGGTGGCGCGGAAGGTCAGGCAATAGAGATAGAAATTGCCGCAAAACAGATTATTAGAACAAAAGAGAAAATTAACCAACTTTTGGCAAAACACACCGGTCAGCCCCTTTCGAAAATTGAAAAAGATACTGATAGAGATTTTTGGTTATCTGCCGAAGAAGCAAAAGAATACGGCCTTGTTGATGAAGTCATTAAGAAAGCCAAGTAAGGCAGAGCTTCATAATCTCCTTGATCGCGGCGTAACCAATATTATTGACCGCGCTCATTTGGAGAAGTCGCTTAACTCCGGGAAACAGCTCAGAGTAAAGCTTGGTTTTGACCCGACTGGCGGCAAAATTCATATCGGCCGAGCCATTATTTTAAGAAAACTTCGCGATTTTCAAATGCTGGGTCATAAGGTTATTTTCATCGTTGGCGACTTTACCGCCCGCATCGGTGACCCGTCTGATAAACTCTCCAAGCGGCCGATGCTTTCCAAGGAACAAATAAAGAAGAATATTAAAAACTACAAATCTCAAGTCGGCAAAATTATTGATTTCAAAAAAGCAGAATTCAGTTTTAATAGTAAGTGGCTTAAAAAACTTGATTTTGAAGAAATTGGCGAATTGGCCGAAAGTTTTTCCATTCAACAGATGTTGGAGAGACGGAACTTCAGCGACCGTGTTAAGAAAGGAGAAGAAATAAGTTTGCGGGAACTCCTTTATCCATTGATGCAAGGTTATGACAGCGTTGCGGTAAAAGCAGACGTTGAATTAGGAGGCTTTGACCAGTTGTTTAATTTGCACGCTGGCCGCGTGATTCAAAGGCATTACGGCCAGAAGGAACAGGATATTTTGACATGCGAAATGCTTGAGGGCACCGATGGCCGCAAGATGTCTACCTCGTGGGGGAATGTTATAAACATCGTTGATGAACCAAACGATATGTTTGGTAAAGTGATGGCCGTAAGGGATGAGCTTATCAGTAAATACTTTTTACTTTGCACAGACGTTCCGGAAAATGAGATAAAGAAGATTCAAAACGACACGAAGGCTGGCAAATTGAACCCAAGAGACGCCAAACTCCGCTTGGCAAGAGAAATTGTAAGCATCTATCACGGCGAGAACGTCGCTAAAAAGGCAGAGGAAGAATTTACTAAAGTCTTTAGCAAAAAAGAATTGCCTAGTAAAATGGAGCAATTCAAACTTAGCTCGCCTAAAGACTTGGTCTACATTTTGGTTAATTCCAAAATTTCTCCCAGTAAGAGCGAGGCTTGGCGATTGATAAAACAAGGAGGTATAAAGATTGATAATAAAGTTATTAAAGACCCAAAGCATCAGGTTTCGGACGACTCTGTAATTCAAGCAGGCAAGAGGCACTTCCTTAAAATTTTCTACAAGAAATAAAGATCAACGTATTATATAGAACAGCGGTAAACGAAAGCCGGCGGAATATTTCTCCAAACGATTTTTGACCTCTCTGTTTTCTTAAAGTTTTTTTGAAGTAATTTTCTAAATCTTCTGCCGAAAGGGAGAAATAAGCCTTGAATATAAGCGAAAGTGATAAATTGACCGTCTGGCCGCAAGGCATTAACAATCGCCTTAAGTAATTCTTTCTGCTTTTTCTCGCTGAAATCCGCCCAAGGCAAGCTGGATATAATACAGTCACACTTCTCGAGACCGTTTTCAGCCAGACGTTTGCCGACATTTTCCGCCGAGTCTAAATAGATTTTTGCACTGGGGCATCTCTTCTGTGTTGCTTCGACGAAGAATGGATTGACCTCAATGGCAAAAAATTTAATTGCGGGTGAAATTTCTTGTAGTATTTTTTCTGTAAAAACGCCCGTGCCTGGCCCAAATTCAACTACTACTTTAGCGTTTTCTAAGTCGGCCGAGTCAACTACGAGCCTTGCAAGCTTCTCTCCGGTTGGCGCCACCGCTCCGGTTCGGACCGGATGCAGGAGGAATTGTTTTAAAAAAGGATGAGAAATCATTGTGGCGGGGGCGCAAGGAATCGAACCCTGGTCTCTTCTTTTGGAGAGAAGCGGTCT
>CAZHYH010000022.1:0-9113 GCA_964536655.1 uncultured Candidatus Saccharibacteria bacterium | reverse complement strand
AAATATCTTTCTTTTGTCCACACCCCTACTTAACACATGATACATTTCAGCCATACAAGAACATTTTATCTCAATTTAAGGACTTCGCAAGTCCTTAGTAAGATGGCTGTTATTCTCATAGTTGGTTTATCTGTGCTAAACTTTAGGAAGTTAATATGAAACAGTCTGGCGCGGCAACACTTCCCGTTATTCTTCTTATTTCAGGGATTATTATAGAACTGGCGATAGCGGGCGTGGTTGTATCCGCACTCTTAACCAATACTATTTTTAGCTCCAGATTATCTGCTGAAGCACTGGCGGCGGCTCGTGCCGGAGCGCAGGATGCTATTATAAGAATCATACGTTATAAGAATTGCCCCGGTCCAGATGGTTGCCCGTCGTCATATTGCCTGAACGGCGCCTTAGATTATCCAACCTGCACCGCTAACGGGACCATAGCTGGTCCTACCACGTCTGTCACTATGTCTAATAGCGGTTCCGGCATTATAACCGTAACTTCAATAGGTACGGCGGTAACCAGAAAGAAAAAGGTTGAAGCCGTTGTCGGCGTCGATACCAGTTCCGGTAAAATAAGCATTCTTTCTTTAGAAGAAGTATCACTTTGAAATGAGCATTAAAAAACTAACCACAAGTTTATTGCGCCTTCTTTCGCCGGAACCGCAAATTGGCGGTTTGGAAATTACAGATTCAGTTGTAAGATTCAGGGATATAAAAAAGGAAAAAGTCGTAAATGTTTCCTTAAGACTTCCGCCTGGAATCATCGAATTAGGCAAGATAAAAGAAAATCAAAGGCCTAATTTAGTAGCGGCTTTAAAGGATATTCACTCACAGCTCACCGCTGACGGCAAGAAAATCGTGAACGTAGTGCTTACGCTTCCTTCAAGTAATGTCTATATTCAATCTTTTAACATTTCAAGAGTTGCCGAAGATAATTTAACGGAGGCGGCAGAACTTAATCTGCGCATGCTTTCTCCAATTCCCATAGAGACTTCCTATTACGGATGGCAAAAAATAGGAGAAGGCGAAACAGGCGGAGGCGCGATAGAACTCTTAGGAGCTTTTGCCCCCATGGCGAATATTGACGATATTCTTCTGGCTTTGCATGAGGCCGGTTTCGGAGTAGCGGCCGTGGAGTTTGCGGCTCTATCTTTAGTGCGTGAGCTCAAAGAATTGAAAATTATAGATAGGGCGCAAGCTTATCTTGTTATATATGTAAACGCCGAAGGGTTGGATTTTGTAGTCATAAGGAACGGGAGCCTTTATTTTGATTACTTTTATCCGTGGAGTTTAATTCAAGGAGACGGCAGGAATATCTCTCTCCAAAATTTAGCAGGCGCTATCGAGGCGGAAATGGGGAAGGTGTTTAATTTTTACGCGGGACATTGGGGGGGTCAAATTAAAAACATTTTAGTTATCACGCCGGCTCTGGAGTTAGAACTTAAATCCATCATCGGTGAAAAATTTCCGTCTCTCCAGGCGCAAGTGTTGGATGCCGGTAAGGTGGCGGTAGTTAATGGCGCCTATGTAAGAGGCAAGACTTCGAGAGCTGGAGACTTCGATATCAGCATCACGAGCGAGTCAGCCGCAAAAATATTTGAAGAAGAACAGATACTGAACTTCGTGGCCATATGGAGAAACATACTTTTTACGATAGCAGGATTCATGTTGCTCATTTTTGCGGCAACCGATATCTATTTATCTCGATCTGCGGATAATATAGCGAGTAGAGTCCAATCTGCTGTCGTGAGTAACGTAGAAAATGCCGAGCTTAAGCAGTTGGAAGAAAAAACAAAAGAATTCAACAAGCTTATCAATTTAGTAGCGGCAGCCAGGGATTCAAACAGAGAAATATCTCCGTTCCTGATTTACTTGAATAATTTGGCCGGCCAGAGAATATCTTTCGATAGAATATATCTTCAGTCGTTAGAGAGACCCGCTACGGTTTACGGCTCAGCCTCGAGCGAAGAGGCCATCTTGGGATTTAAAAAGAATTTGGAGACGCAGCCGCAATTGGCGGATATCAGCCTGCCCTTGTCAAGTATTACCATGAAACCCAACGGACAGTTGTCTTTCCAGGTTTCTTTTCTTATAAAGAGTTTGGGTTTTCCGGTGAGTACTCCCGAAACAGAAACTAAACTACAAGACGAAAAGAAAAAGAATGAGTCTGCGCTGGGAGAACAGCTGGTTGGCGTTACCGAAGTGCTAAAAAATGCCAAACCCGCGGCTAAGGGCCCGCTTGTTGTTTTTGGCAGACTGGATTTTAAATCGATTTCCGACCCGGTAACGCTTGAGGTGTCAGCGTTGGACGAAGAAACTATGAATATTTTTAAGAGTAAATTAGAAGAAGCTCCTAATTTTTATAATGTTCAGATTGTTTCCGGGATGACGCATACCGATGACGGCAGAGTAAAAACTTTACTTAGATTTTATGTGACGCTCTGACGGAATTCTACTCAAAATCATTTAAATTTATTTCTTTTGCTATTTTCTCGAATGCCGAATTCAAAAGCATGTAGTCTCTCTTGCTTATTTTTTTAAGTACGAAATCGCCAGCCCTTGCCCTCCGTAGCTTTAGCGAAGGAGGGTTTGCTTCTGATCGGATACCTATGCGCAAGCGGGCAAAGTTTTTTGTTCCTAAAGATTTGATTATGGATTCAACCCCTCTATGTCCGGCCGAGCCCCTACTTATAGAAAGTTTATATTTCCCCAGTTGTACATCAGAATCGTCGTGAACTATGACTATTTCTTCCGGCTGAAGACGGAAGTATTTTATGGCCTGCTTTACCGCTTTGCCCGACTCATTCATAAAGGTAAGAGGTTTTACTATGGTGGCGCCATCTATTTTTGCGTATGCAAAACTTTTGACGCGTTTTAACTTCAATTCGCCTAAAAGCGAATCTAAGAAGAGAAAGCCGGCGTTATGATAAGAGTGCTCATAATCTTTACCGGAGTTTCCCAATCCCAAGATTAGCTTATATTTTGAACTTGCCCCGTTAGAAAATTTTGATTGTTTTATCATAAGTTTTGTATATATGTATGTACACTATAACCATCCTGGTTTTTGTGCAATTTCCCTTTCTAACGGGGCTTGCGCCCATAAGTTTATTATATTAAAATGCTCCAAATGAAACAATTTCTTCTGCCTTTCTGGGAAGTTGCAGAAACTCTAGCCATTGCCCTAGTCTCCCTTTTCATAATATACACCTTTATAGCTCAACCTTTCATTGTTCAAGGGGACAGCATGGAACCCAATTTCTCCGACCGCGATTATATTTTAATCGATGAGATAACTTATAGATTCCGCGAACCGCAGCGAGGTGAAGTGATAGTTTTTATGAATCCCAGAAATGAATCCGAATTTTATATTAAGAGAGTTATAGGTTTGCCCGGTGAAGAGGTGATAGTAAGCGGTGATGTTGTTAAGATAAACGGCGAACCGCTTTCGGAGGAATATTTGCCCGTAAATTACACTGTTACCGGCGAACGTGTTTTTGATTTAAGCGATGACGAATATTTTGTGATGGGAGACAATAGACCGCAAAGTTTTGATTCGAGGAGTTGGGGAGCGTTGAAACGAAACGAAATTATAGGTACGGTTCGTTTGAGATTTTGGCCGTTTGGTAAAATCAATATTTTTCGAGGAGCATTGAATTATAATTACTCTTAAAATGTCTATTTCCCACAAAAAAGAATCTTTGAAGAAGGAGAATAAAATAGAGCTATTTCAGTCTCCCAAGGGAATGCATGATATTTTGCCATCTGAATGGCCTATTTGGGAGAAGATAAACAAAGCCATTAAGGATATAACGGATTTCTACAATTTTTCCAGAATAGAAACTCCCATTTTAGAAAATGTTGATTTGTTTATAAGAGGCGTTGGCGAGGCGACCGATATAGTCGAGAAAGAGATGTTTGTTTTGCGTACCAAGGGAGGAGATAAATTGGCGTTGCGTCCAGAGATTACGGCTTCTGTTATTAGAAGTTATCTGCAGCACGGTTTGCATCGCCTGCCACAGCCGCTAAAGCTTTACTACACTGGCCAGGTTTTCAGGCACGAAAAACCGCAGGCAGGCAGATATAGGCAGTTTAACCAATTAGGGTTTGAGATCGTGGGCGGCGAGGGAGACCCGCTTTATGACGCGCAGTCCATTATTGTGACGTACAGATTTTTAGAAGAGGTTAAAATCAAAAATCTTATGGTTCAGATAAACAGCATCGGTTGTCGTGTATGCCGCCCGAATTATCGCCGCCGTCTGGTTGATTATTATAAAAAGCAAAATATTTGCCCGGATTGCGTGAGGCGCTTGGAAAAGAATCCTATGCGTTTGCTTGATTGTAAAAATGAATTGTGCGCGCTCTTAAAACTTGGGAGTCCAAGCATCTTGGACAGTTTGTGCGTTACCTGCAAAAGTCATTTCAAGGAGGTTCTGGAGTTTTTAGACGAAGTCGGCATCCCGTATTCCTTAAATCCTCATTTAGTGCGCGGATTGGATTATTATAATAGGACCGTTTTTGAAATCTTCACCGAAGGAAATGGTTTGGCTATAGCTTCCGGCGGGCGTTACGATTACTTGGCAGAGATGCTCGGCGGGCGCGCAACACCGGCGACTGGGGTGGCCGCGGGCTTGGAAAGAATTACCGAAATTGTGAGATTGGAGCCCAGCTATCAAAGCCATAAGACAAAACTTAAAATTTTTCTTATTCACGTGGGTGAAGTTACTAAAAAGAAAGGACTTGCTCTTATAGAAGAATTCAGGAGAGAGAACCTGGCCGTGGTTGAGGCATTGGGCAAAGACTCGCTTTCGGCACAGCTTGAGCGGGCTAGCAGTATGAAATCGCCGATTGCTCTTATCCTCGGGCAAAAAGAAGCTTACGAGGAAAGTATAATCTTAAGAGATATGGAGACTGGCGTACAAGAATCGGTGCCCCTTAGTAAAGTAGTTGAGGAGGTGAGAAAAAGGTTGAAATAAGTCAAAATTAAAAAATCAAAAATCAAAGTGACAATGTAAAATTTAAAGATGATTTTAACATTTTAATTTGTCATTTTACATTTTGATATTTACATTTTAAATTATTTATGGATTGTCTATTTTGTAAAATAGCCAGCAAGGAAATTCCGGCAGATATCGTTTATGAAGACGATAGAGTTTTAGGATTTTTGGATATTCATCCCCTGGCTCCAGGACACACCATAATAATCCCTCGTATCCATGCAGAGAATATTCTTGATTTGAGCGACGACAAGATCGGTCCGCTTTTTGAAGCCGTAAAAAAGGTGACAAGCGTTTTAAATGCCGTTTTTGACCCCCAGGGCTTTACAATAGGCATAAATCACGGTAAAGTAAGCGGGCAAGCGATAGATCATCTTCACGTTCACATCATCCCTAGGTTTGAGGGTGATGGAGGCAGTTCGCTGCATGCGGTAGTTTCAAACCGCCCTAAAGAATCAATTCAAGAAATAAAAAACAAAATACTTAAGTACTATAAATGGGAATAATAGTCAAAAGAAGGGACGGAGAACAGCCCATGTCTCTCATTTACCGCTTTACCAAAAAGATTCAACAGAGCGGGGTTTTGCGTGAAGCTAAAAAAAGACGTTTTAGCCGCAGAAGAGTAACAAGGAATAAGAGGCATGATTCCGCGATTTACAAGGCGGGCATGAGCGCAAAAATATTAAAAGAAAGAAAACAGGGTCTTATATAACTTATGGCCCTCTTAGAAAAAGTTAATAGTGATTTGAAAGAGGCGCTAAAAGCAGGAGCATCTCTTAAGGTGAGTACGCTGCGGATGGCTTTAGCCGCGGCTCATAATCGCGAGATTGAGAAAAGAGTTAAAAGCAAAGAGCCGCTTACCGACGAGGAGGTAATTGATGTTCTAAGAAAAGAAATTAAGAAACGTAGAGAAGCTATTGAAATCTACAGCAATGCCGGAAGAAATGATTTGAAAGAAAAAGAAGCTGCCGAATTGGGAATTCTCCAATTTTATCTGCCGCCGGAGTTAAGCGAAGAAGAGATAGAAAAAATTGTGAGGCGAGTTGTGCGTCTCGAAAAAAAGGATTTCGGGAGTGCCATGAAAGAAGTTATGAAAGAGATTAAGGGACGCGCGGAGTCAAAAAAAATAAGCGAATTAATTAAAAAAGTTATAGCGGCATAAGTTGGGATGGCGTCCGCGGAGAAAAAACTTTTCATTTTGGCCCAAGAAGTCCTTGAATTTCTTGAGGTTAAAGATTCTTTTATCGAAGTCAATCTGGTTAAGAGCGCAGTTATGCGCTCTTTAAATCGTAAATTTAGAGGCAAAAATTCTTCCACTAACATTTTGTCTTTTGAGGCTCCAAAAGCTTTTCCTAAGCTTCCTAAGGCGAGTCACCGGCGATTTTTAGGGGAGATTTATCTGGATTCGGCATACATCAGACGCAAGGGCGAAAATATTGAACACCTTCTCATACACGGAGTTCTCCACTTGTTAGGTTTCGAGCACGAGCGATATGATGATAGAATAAAGATGGCGAGACTAGAAAAGAAACTTTTACGATGGCAAAAAATCAGATTTTAGGATTAGACGTTGGTTCCGGTTCCGTGAAGGCGGTGGTGGCAGAACCGGCCGAGAACAACAAAATTTCCCTGCTTTACAGCATAGAAAGACCTTCGCGAGGCTTGCGCAAAGGAGTAGTTGTAGACATGGAGGATGCCGCCTCGGCCGTGAATGCCGTTCTGCAGGAAGTTAAAAATTTTTCGAAGAGCGCTATTAATAATATTTATTTAAACGTCGGTAGCGCTAACGTTCATTCGCAGATCTCGCGCGGAATTATTGCTGTCTCGCGTGCGAGCTCCGAGATACATCGTGACGACGTGTCGCGGGCGATTCAGGCATCGGAGGCGGTACACTTGCCGTCAAATAGAATGATATTACATACCATCACTCGCGAATTCATTGTCGACGGGGTTGGCGACATTCGAGATCCATTAGGCATGGTGGGAGTGAGACTGGAAGTAGTAAGCGTTATCATAGACGCTTTTGAACCAGCCGTTAAAAATTTAATGAAATGCGTGGAGTTGGGCGGCGGAAGCATCTCTGGCTTGATATTCAGTCCGCTTGCTTCTTCCATGTCTATTCTAAGCAAAAGCCAGAAAGAGTTGGGAGTTATTTCAATTGATATAGGATACGGGACAACAGGAATCGCTATTTACGAAGAAAATAAACTTTTACATACAACCGTATTTCCCGTGGGTGCTGGTCATATTACTAACGATCTAGCGGTGGCCCTAAAAATTCCCGTAGAAGCGGCTGAAAAATTAAAAGTATCTTACGGCTATGCGTTAGCCAAAGAGGTGGCTCACAAGGAAAGTATCGATTTAAAGAAGATTGATGCCAATCTTAAAGGTGCGCCCTCGAGAAAATATGTTGCGGAAATTATTGAGGCGCGCTTAAGCGAGATTTGCGAGCTTATCAATAATGAGTTAAGATTAATTGGTAAAGCGGGGCGATTACCTGGAGGGGCGGTGCTCGCCGGGGGCGGCGCAAAGCTCCCGGGTATTCAAGAACTTTTTCGCGATGAGCTTAAATTGTCAGCTCAGATTGGGTTGCCAATCTCCGGATTTTTTGTGGCTAGCGTTCCAGGAGTATCGGATATGTTGGAGTCGCCTGAGTACGTTTCGGTTTTGGGATTATTATCATGGGGCAGAGAGTTGCAACCGTCCCGCCAGGGTTTAGCGAGCGGAAACTTTCTTATTAAATTCTTAAAGAGTCTTTTACCATAAACCTATGCCAGGTAGTAGAACTGCGATAAGATTAACTCAAGTTATCGTAAGTCTAATAGCCAGACAAAAATAAATTAAAGGTCATGAATAAACCATTAAGCGACGAGTTAATCAAATAACTTGCAATCGCAGTTTCACTACCTGGTATGCCTAAAAAGAGAAAACGAGCGTCCCCCAAAGCTTCTATTAGCGGAGAAAAGGCCAAAAACAGCCCGAATGTTCGCATTAAGGTAGTCGGTGTAGGAGGCGCCGGCGGTAATATTATTACCCGCATGGGCAGGGACTTTGTCAGGGGCGTTGAGTTTATAGCCATAAACACCGATGCGCAGGATTTAGATCACTGCGACGCTAAGTATAAAATTCATATAGGCAGAATGGCTACTCGCGGTATGGGGGCGGGCATGAACCCCGATCTCGGCCGTCAGGCTGCCGAAGAAAATCAAGCTGATATCTCCGAAGCGCTTAAAGACAGCGATATGATTTTTCTAACTGCCGGTTTTGGCGGTGGGACTGGCAGCGGGGCAACTCCGGTTGTTGCCGACATTGCAAGAGAAACGGGAGCGCTTATAGTGGCGGTTGTTACTAAGCCATTTACTTTTGAAGGTTCACAGCGTATGAGAATAGCCGAAGAGGGAATTCTAAGGTTGAAGGATAAAGTTGATGCGATGCTTGTTATTCCTAACGATAGAATTTTCAGCGTGATTGATAACGAGACGCCAATTCTTAAGGCTTTTGAAAAAATTGATGATATTTTAAAAAGCGCAGTATCGGGAGTTGCGGAAGTTATTGCCTCTGCGGGATTAGTTAATGTTGACTTTGCAGACGTCCGGGCTATCATGGTTGATTCGGGAACGGCGGTTGTCGGCGTTGGTATTTCGGAAGGAAAAGAAAGATCTATTAAAGCCGCCACCCAAGCTGTTAACTCGCCACTCTTGGAAACTTCAATTGATGGAGCGAAAGGAGTGCTCTTCTGCATTTCCGGAGGCCGCGATCTTAAAATGGTGGAAATAAGCGAGATTGCTAAAATTATCACCGAGAACATTGATCCCGGAGCGAAAATAATTTTCGGAGCTTATAATGACCGCAAATTAAAAGCCGGACAACTCAAAGTTATTCTTATAGCTACCGGTTTTAACGGCTTATCAATTAAACGCGATGATTCTTTAAGCTTGTTTTCCGGCGGAGACCATCCTAAACAGATTGTGGGGATGAACGAAGGGCGAATAGACGTCAAGACCGATGTTTCGACCACAGAGAAACCCAAAAAAGTTATTCCGGAGAATACCAAGAAAGATGATGACGTCTGGGATATACCCACGTTCTTAAGAAAAAGGAAAAAATAAGAATTTTTAGATA
>CAZHYH010000021.1:0-9343 GCA_964536655.1 uncultured Candidatus Saccharibacteria bacterium | reverse complement strand
AATAGATTTCTACATTGTTTAATTATTTTTTTGAGATATAATTAAAAATAGCTTAATGTATAATGATTTAATGAAATAAAAATATGACAGAAGTTAAAGTTTTAGTTCCAGGTTATGATGGAGTATATAAAGCTAAATAATTATGAAAATAAAAGAATTGCCAAAAATTGAACGTCCCAGAGAAAGGCTTATCGCAAAAGGAGCCGAGAATCTTAAGGATTCGGAGCTTTTGGCTATTCTTTTGCGGACTGGCAGGGCCGGGAAAAATGTTATTGAAATTGCTTCACAAATTTTAGCCAAACATTCCAAGAAGCGGCTTTTGCAAATGACTTATCAGGACTTGGTAAAAATTAACGGAATTGATTCAGCCAAAGCCACAACACTTCTTGCCGCTTTTGAGCTTTCCAAACGCGCGATGGAAGTTAACGATACTAATTTACCGACCATCGTTACCCCCAAAGATGTCGTGGCTCAACTAACCGAGCTGTACCAAAACAAGAAGGAACACTTCATTGTTTTGTATCTTAATGCCAGAAACCAGTTGGTTCATAAAGAAACGATTTCAATCGGCACCCTCAACGCAAATTTAGTCCACCCTCGAGAGGTTTTTGAGCCGGCACTTAAGCATTCGGCGGCCAACATCATGGTTGCACACAACCATCCTTCGGGAGACCCGAAACCATCAGAAGACGATCTGGAGATTACAAAGAGGTTGGTGGAAGCCGGCAAGATGATGGGCGTTGAGGTTTTGGATCATGTCATTATCGCAACAAACAGTGTTTTTAGTTTTAAAGAGGAAAAGTTGTTATGAGCACCAATATCAAAGATTTAGAAAACAGATTATGGGAGGCGGCGGATCATATGCGCGCTAACTCTCCATTACGGCTCAATGAATTCGCCGAGCCGGTTTTGGGTTTGATTTTTCTTAAGTTCGCGGGAGTAAAACATTCTAAAACCGCAAATGAATTAATCGAAGAAAAGAAGAAGAAAACCAAAAGTCATGGTGGCGCCTCTATCTCTCGCGAGCGTCCGGTTTCTTCCGCGGATTATCACGCGCGCGGCGTGTTGTTCGTTCCGGAAAAAGCTCGGTTCTCCTACCTCATAGAATTGCCGGAAGGCACGGATATGGGTAAAGCCGTAAATGACGCAATGAAGGCGATTGAGGAGGAAAATAAAGAGCTTTCCGGTATTCTGCCAAAAACATTTCAAAAATTAGATAACCGATCCATAATCGCGCTTCTCAAAAATTTCAATCAAATTCCCGACGATATTGAGGGTGATGCTTTCGGAAGGATTTATGAATACTTCCTCGGTAAGTTTGCGCTTGCGGACGGCTCGCGCGGAGGCGAATTTTTTACGCCGACAAGTATTGTCAAGCTCATTGTGGAAATCATTGAGCCGTATCAAGGCAGAATTTATGACCCGGCTTGCGGTTCCGGCGGTATGTTTGTGCAGTCGCACGAATTCGTAAAGCGACATCTTGAGAACGGACAGAAGACAAGAGCTTCGCGCGAGATTGCGATCTACGGCCAAGAAAAGACAGACCAGACTGTTCGCATTGCAAAAATGAACCTTGCCATTCATGGCCTTTCAGGAGATATTCGTGAAGGAAACACTTATTACGAGGATCGTCATAAAAGTTTGGGCAAGTTTGATTTTACGATGGCTAATCCTCCCTTCAATGTGAAAGGGATTGATAAGGAGCGCATCAAAGACGATCCGCGGTTCTCTTATGGCATACCTCGAGCAGACAACGGCAATTACCTCTGGATTCAAATTTTCTTAAATTCGCTCAATGAAAAAGGGCGCGTGGGATTCGTTATGGCAAATTCAGCCAGCGACGCAGGACATAGCGAAAAGGAAATTCGCCAAAAGATGATAGAGGACGGCGTGGTTGATGTGATTGTCGCCGTGGGCCCTAATATGTTTTACAATGTGACGCTTCCGGTAACGCTCTGGTTTTTAGATAAAGGCAAAAATAAGACAGATCGAAAAAATAAAATTCTTTTTATTGATGCCCGCAACATTTATAGGCAAATAGATCGCGCACATCGCGACTGGACTGATAAACAGATGGAGCAAATAGCGAGCATTGTAAGAAGTTATCGTGGCGACCCCAGTAGTACAGCAAAGCTGACTACGGGGCAAGGAACTGGAAAAAAATATAAAGATGTAAAAGGGCTTTGCAAGGTGGCAACGATAGAAGAAGTGAAAGGGGCCGGTTATTCACTTAACCCCGGCCGTTATGTCGGTGTTACTGACAATGGAAATGGAGATGACGGTAATTTTGGAGAAAAAATTAAAAAACTTCACAGCGAATTAAAAGGATTAACCGGCGAAGCGCATGAGTTGGAGAGTAAAGTTTTTGAGAATTTAGAAAAAATTTTGTAAAAAGATATGCCGATTACGACTAGCAAATTCAATATTTTAAACAGAGAGGCGGGAATTATAGCCGAGCTCCTTACTTCAGGGCTGGAAAATTTGCGCAAAGTTTCGAGAGGACATGCGTTCTACTATCAATCCTTTTACTCTTTAAGTACTGGGTTGGAGCGTTTAATGAAGTTAATTATTCATTTAGAAAATCCGTCGGCTAATCTACGAACGCATGGCCATAATCTTGAAAATCTACGACAGACAATAGGTATTCAATTATCCCCAACAAGTCTAGAATATAAAATACTTCTGTTTATGAATGATTTTGCGAGCGGAGAGCGATATAGCATCGTTGATTATTTATCAGACGGAGATAGCATGCGTCTTACAAATGAACCAATTATAAAATTTTACAATGATATTCTGAACGAAGTTCTCACCGCGCATCCCCCTAATAGCATAAGGATACTGCCTCCTATTGACTTTGCGCTTGTACGGCACACAAGAGAAGACCTATCGCAGATTAATGATCTTGGCGATTTGTTAGTACATGGGCAAATAATTGAACACGCGTCGAAATACTGCGTTATGTATACAGGGCGACTTCTACAACCATTTATAGAAAGATTAAGAACGCATGATGGTCCACCAAACAACCCTTATTTCAGCGAACACTTTCGATATTTACGGCAGATAGATGATTATTTTAAAAACAGGAAAACTTTTCGATCTTAAATTATGCCAAAAGCACAATCACAACCGAAAAATTGGCAGAGAATGAAATTTAAAGATTTTGCAGACACATCTCCGTCTGTAAAACTTGAGCGTGGTAAAGAATATCCGTTTATCCCAATGGACGTTGTTGATGGTCAACATAAATTTCCGCTTGAAGTGAAGCGTAAGAGTTTTTCGGGCGGCGGAGCTAAATTTGCCAATGGGGATATTATTTTTGCTCGTATCACGCCATGTTTAGAGAACGGCAAAATTGCGATGGTTAAGGGCTTAGAGGAAGGGATTGGTTTTGGCTCAACAGAGTTTTTTGTATTTCGAGGCGAGGATGGAGTATCTGATTCCGATTTTGTTTACTATCTTTCTCGCACAGACACTATTCGTGATCCGGCAGTAAAAAGTATGGTTGGTGCCTCCGGCCGGCAACGAGCAGACAAAACAGTTGTAGACAATGTGCAGATAGCAGCACCGGATTTACCGCAACAAAAACAAATCGCCGAGATCCTCTCAACCTATGATAATCTTATTGAGAACAACACGAAGCGGATTAAAATTTTGGAAGAAATGGCGCAGGCGATTTATAAGGAGTGGTTTGTATATTTTCGTTTTCCCGGCCACGAAAAGATCAAAATGATTGATAGCAAAACCGAATTCGGCAAAATTCCGGAGGGGTGGGAAGTGAAAAAGGTCAAGGATTTTGTAGATTTCGTTCGAGGGGTTGAAACTGGAAGTAAAAATTATCAAGAACAGTCAAAAGATGGGCTTCTGCCATTTTTGAGGGTTGGAGATTTGGGTGCTCGACAATCAAATATTTTTATAGAAAAAGAATTGGCCAATAACAAGGTCTTATCTAAAAGCAATATCGCAGTTTCTATGGATGGTACTGTTGGCATCGTAAGAATTGGATTAGAGGGGGCTTATTCCTCGGGGATAAGGAAAGTTGTCACCAAAGAAGAAAAAAAAGAGTTCATGAACAACCCTTTTGTATGGGAATTGATGCAATCTGAGAATATACAGAATACCATTCAAGAGAATGCAAAAGGGACAACGATTTTGCATGCTAGTGAATCTATAAATAATATGGTATTTGTTTTGCCGACAAAGGAGATAATGAAAGAGTTTTTTGATACAGCCCAACCAACCATGGAATTAATCATTGACCTAATGGTTCAAAACGAAAACCTTCGCCAAGCGCGGGATTTGCTTTTGCCAAAATTAGTAGGGGGAGAAATTACGGTGAAAAGGTGATTTTTTGAAAATACTATACAAGAAAAAGCTTGATTTTACGGTTAAAATGAGCGTAAATCTCTCTCTTGTAATGTACACTTGACAAGAAGTAGGCAGGAAAGGAAGTGTATAGAAACTGTATAAAATATGTATAGATTATACAGATGGGCAAAAGTACTATACAAGAAAACCCCTTGTTGTGCACATGAAATAGGGCGGAATGCACCTCTTGTAATGTATACTTGACAAGAGATGATGGTTTCTTGTAAACTTAAACAAATAAATAATACAAGAATTATGAATGCAGAACGGAAGGAAAAATTATATCAATTTGTGCGCGACCAGATAGCGCAGGGTGTTTTCCGCACGCGCGCCTATGTTTTTAATGATCGCGGAGAGCGTAATCCGCAGAGGAGTATGTTTTTACGTACACAAAAGCATGTTCGGGATTTCTTGAACGGCGACGCTTCCGTGCGCTGGTTGGTTATGCCCGGTCTTCGCGGCGCCGGTAAAACAACACTCTTGGCGCAGTTGTATAACGATATTAATGTGCCTACTGAACGAAAATTATTTCTTTCAGTAGATCAGGTTACACAGACCTTTGGCGCTTCACTTCAAGAAATTATCCAAGTATACGAAGAAGCGGTTGGTGGTTCGTTTGAAAAGCTAGAAGAGCCGGTATTCTTATTTCTTGATGAAGTGCAATACGATCGCTGCTGGGCTGGATTTTTGAAAACAGTGTATGACCGCACCCGAAAAGTTTTTATCATCGCAACCGGTTCTTCTGCTCTTATGCTTAATATGAATGCGGATGTTGCTCGCCGCGCCGTGTCGGAAAAACTTTACCCTATGAGTTTTACAGAATTTATGAAAATTAAGCACGGTAAATATGAAGAAAAGGGATTAGGAACGCAATTGAGAAAAGCGTTGCTAAATGCTCAGTCGGCACAGGAAGTACATCAAGAACTTGTTTCGTGTGAGCAAGCAGTTAGACACTATTGGTTAAATGTTGAGCGACAAGAAATATCACATTACATTAACTACGGTACATTGCCATATATGGTTGCATTGCAAAATGAGGCGTTGGTGTATGACCAAATTAAAAAATCGCTTGAACGCGTCGTCTCTGTAGATATCCCTCAAGTTGGTAAATTTCGCCCAGATGTTGCCTCAAAATTTCCAATGCTTCTATATGCTATCGCCGATTCAGAACAAATTAGTTTAAATAGTCTTTCGCGGACAATGGAAATAGGCCGGCCAACACTAATGCATATGCTGCGTATTTTAGAGCAGACGGAAACGATAATGCGCGTATATCCGCACGGATCTCATCGATCACAAGTACGGAAGCCGTCCAAATATCTTTTCACTTCGCCTGCATTTCGCGCGATGTATTTTAAATTTATTGGCAGCACTCAACGTCAAGAAATATACGAGGGCAAGCTGTTGGAAGATGTAATTGGATTATATTTAGGACGGCTTTGTGAACAGCGGTCGATATCTCTTACTTATGATTCTGCCGCCAGCGGAGCTGATTTCATTGTGCGGGATAACGATGAAAGCATTGCTGTTGAAGTGGGAAGAGGACAAAAAGGATTCGCACAGGTAGTACGAACGGCTAAAAAGGTTAAAGCAAAATATGGGCTAGTTATTTCCGCTTCAGAATTAAGAGTAGATACAAAACAATCCGCCGTGGCAGTGCCACTAGAATTTTTTTTGCTGGCATAAATATTATGAACGAATTTTCTGAAGACAATTTAGTAGAGCAAACAGCGATTAAGTTATTCGCTGATTTGTGGGGTGCGGAGAATTTTGCCAATGCGTATTCCGGAGAAACGGACGCGGAATTCGGGCGGGAAAATCCGGGAGAGGTGGTTTTGATGAATTATCTCAAAATCGCTTTAGTAAAGCTTAATCCGAATGTATCTACCGAAGCATTAAACTTTGCGATTGACGAGATTATCAAGGACCGCTCGGCGATGAGTATGGTAAATGCAAACCACGAAATATGGCAGCTGCTCCGAGGCGGCGTAAAAGTTGAGACGGAAAATGAAAAAGGCGAACAGCAAACCGAAACGGTAAAAGTTGTTGATTTTGAAAATCCGAAAGAAAACCATTTTATGCTTGTATCCCAGCTCTGGATCACGGGCGAATTGCACAAACGCCGTCCGGATTTGATTGGCTTCGTAAACGGCTTGCCGCTTGTGTTAATTGAACTTAAAGTATCGCACAAAAATTTGCGCAATGCCTATAGCCAGAACATCCGGGATTATAAAGACACAATTCCCCAGCTTTTTTGGTATAACGCCTTCATTATTATTTCTAATGGCATTGAAAGTAGGGTCGGTACTATCACTGGTGCATACGAGCATTTCAGTGAGTGGAAGAAAGTAAAGGATGAAAAAGAGCTTGGTAAAGTGAGTTTAGAAACTGTTATTAAGGGGACATGTGAACCAGTGCGGCTTTTGGATATTGTTGAAAACTTTATTCTTTTTGACGATTCTCGCGGAGAACGCATTAAAGCGATTGCCCGCTATTTCCAATTCTTCGGCGTGAATCGCGCTTTTGAACAAGTAAAAAAACGAGATAAAAATAAGGGTCGCCTCGGTGTTTTTTGGCACACGCAAGGATCCGGCAAGTCGTATTCAATGGTTTTTTTGTCCCAAAAGGTGTTTCGCAAATTAACTGGAAATTTTACTTTTGTTGTGGTTACGGACCGCAAAGAGCTTGATCGGCAGATATACAAAACATTTGCCGCTTGTGATGCTGTATATGAGGATGAAGTGCATGCGGAATCCATAGAACATCTGCAGCAGTTGCTCAAAGAAGATCATCGTCATGTCTTTACGCTTATACATAAATTTGCCGAACCAAAAGAATTATCCAATAGAAGCGATGTAATTGTTATGGCCGATGAGGCGCATCGTACGCAATACGACCGCATGGCGGCGAATATGCGCATCTCCCTGCCTAACGCGTCATTTATTGGCTTTACCGGCACGCCTTTAATGGCCGGCGGCGAAGAAAAAACCCGGGAAGCGTTCGGAGATTATGTTTCCACCTACAATTTCGCCCAATCGGTTGAAGATGGCGCCACCGTACCTCTTTTTTACGAGAACCGCGTTCCGAAGCTTGAGAATGTAAATCCGGATATTCAGAAAGATTTGGAACGGGTAATGAATTTTTACGATCTTGCGCCGGAAGAGGAGGAAAAGCTGGAGCAGGAATTTTCAACTTTTTATCATCTGATCACCCGCGAAGACCGCTTAAATAAAGTCGCCGAGGACATTGTCACACACTTCACCGCTCGGGGATACAACGGAAAAGCGATGGTAGTTTCTATTGATAAGAAAACAGCCATTCGGATGCACACTAAGGTTAAAGAACAAATGCAGCGTCATTTGGCAAAACTGAACATCGCTCTATCCAAAGCCACCGATGAACACGAAAAAGAAAAAATTTGGCAAACCATAGAACAATACGAAGGAATTGATATGGCGGTAGTAGTAAGTCAAGGCCAGAATGAAATTGCCGACATGGAAGAATTTGAGATTGATATGCGGCCAATTAGAGCCCGCATACAAAATGAAGATTTGGAAACAAAATTTAAAGACCCTGACAGCAATTTGCGTATGGTCTTTGTCTGCGCAATGTGGATTACCGGCTTTGATGTCTTGAACCTTTCAACGCTCTATCTTGATAAACCGCTAAAAAATCACACACTGATGCAGACTATTGCTCGTGCCAATCGGGTGTATCCGGGCAAGACAAACGGCCTTATCGTTGACTATATTGGCGTATTTAGAAATCTTCAAAGAGCGCTTTCAATCTATGCTACTCCCGAGAGCGGCGCGTCAATTGACGATATCATTAAAGAAAAAGAAGAACTTGTGGAACTGCTGGTTTCAACTGCCAAGCAAACGAGAGAATTTTTGAAAAAGCTTGATCTTGATGTTGACGACCTGCTGAAAGCAAAAGACGCGGAAAAGATACGTCTTGTCGATGTATTCACGAATCGTATCTTGCGGGACGAGCAAATGAAAAAGGGATTCCTTGATCTTGCGTCAGATGCCTATCAACTTTACAAATCGGTTCTGCCCGAGCCAAAGGCGGAAGATTACTATCACGAAGTTACGGCCTACAAGGTGATTGCATCTCGTATTAAAGAGGTCATTGAAGAAGAAGCCGATGTGAGTCAGGTTAAAAAAGACCTTGAGGATTTATTGGATCGTTCCATTAAGGCCGGGGAGTTTGTAATTAAGGCACCGAAACTAAAAGACCTAAGCCAAATTGATTTTGAGGCGCTCCGGAAGTTTTTCGATGATGCCGAAAACAAAAACATTGTCGCCGAAAGTTTAAGCGCGGAGCTTGAGGAAAAAATTAAAGAGATGGCAAGGAAGAATAAACTCCGTAAGCATTTTTTGGATCGTCTCAATTCGTTGATTCACGAATATAACTCCGGGTCTCGTGATTTAGATGCGTTCTTTGAGGAGCTTCTTGTACTTGCTAAAGAGTTAAGCGAGGAAGACCGCCGGGCCGTTAAAGAAAAACTCACAGAAGAAGAGTTGGCAATTTTTGACCTTCTCGTGAAGGAAAACTTGGATCCGGATGAGGTAGAAAAAGTTAAAAAAGTCGCGCAGGAGCTATTGGCTAAACTCAAAGCGGAAAAGTTCGTCCTAGATTGGAAACGGAAAGAAGAAACGCGCGCTGACGTAGAAATAACCATTCGGGATACACTCTACGACAACTTACCCGAACCGACCTACTCCGAGCAGGACTGCGAAGACCGAACACAAAAGGTTTATTTCCATATCTATGACAACTATGTAGACGCAGAAGTAAATGTTTACGCGTAGTAGTTTTTTGTTTCATAAACCTTACGACTTCACCCCGGACGATATTAAGATTGTAGAGAATTCAGTAAAATAAATTTATTAAAAATAAAAAGAAAAAAGGCCTGAGTAAATCATATTTGTATGAAATGCGGACAGCAAATAAATGCCGCCGATTTTTA
>CAZHYH010000020.1:0-9743 GCA_964536655.1 uncultured Candidatus Saccharibacteria bacterium | reverse complement strand
TTAACTTGTATCTCGTCTATCTGATCCGGCAGTCCTGGTGGATCAATACTTTTTATTTTTATAACCCTCTTGAAGTTCGTCGGCGTACCAGATGTGTAATTATACAAGCTCGTTGAAGCGTCATAAAGCAAATTTTTACTCTGAAGAGTTGCATCTAAAGACCGGCTGTCATACTGAATTCCAAAGTCGCCGTCTATCGCCAGTCCTTCATTCCATTGGACACTGCCAGCAATAACGTTTGTATCTATCATATTCTTCACTACTTCTATTCCCTCGGCAGCCAGATTAACCGCAACATATTGCTCATAGGCCACCCGGTAAAGCCCCAGAGATTGGGAAGTTAAGGAGAAAATCCCTAAAAGACCTATAACCATAACGCTTATGGCTATCATGGCTTCCACAAGAAGCTGTCCCCTTTTATTACTTTGTTGAGATTCTGCCGGCATTGTTGATTTTGACGGTTGATTTACTGGATCCGTCCTTGACCTCTATGCTTATTGCCGCTTCTTTTGTAGAAACGTCACCGTTAATTATAGTAGTCGGGTCCGGAGGGATGAAAATTACGTCGCGCAAGGTCGTGTCAGAAGCGAATTGAGTCGCCTGTGAGTTAAGTTGAAACACATTAAGCTGTCCGGTCAACTTTACATCACCGGAGCCGAATTTATTATCGCTATTAGCGCAATCAATTGCCAGATCTCTAAAAATAGAAACCTCCCCGGTGCCTTTTTCTACATGAACGCCGTAACCGCACACCTTTGGGTCGCTAGGACTTGACGGCAAGGCGGTATTTTCAATAAAGGTGACAATACTCAAAGACTTAGCTCGCGAAATTAGACTAACGAGCTTGGCCTGATTATTAACGAGAAGCAGCTGCTTTCCAGCTTCGCGACTATAGCCAATAAGGATGGCAGATAAAATCAAAGTTACGCTTATAACAACAAGCATCTCGATTAAGGTAAACCCAGTTCTCTCTTGAGTTTTAAACATAACCATATTTAATTATAAGGCATATCGGAATTAGAATGGTAAGAGCGTGTCAAAAAACTGGAAGTAAAGGTAGAGTATTTGGTGACCAAAGAAAAATACCAGAGTCGCGCCTAAGGCAATAAACGGACCGAAAGGAACGTAATCTTTTATCGTTTTCCGCCTCAAAAATATTAACACCAAGCTTAAAATTGCGCCGGTAATAAACGCTAAGAGGAGTGCTAATCCCACATCCGGCCATCCCATAAATAAACCTAGAGCGGCGGCTAACTTTACATCGCCGAATCCCATTCCCCGACCGCCGGAGATAACAAAAAGCGTGCCCAGAAAGAGAAACCCGAAAACCAAACCAATCAAGTGATGAAGTGGGAATTGGCCGCCAAAAGGGAACAAGAGAGAATAACTGCCCAGGAAAGATCCGCCGCTAATTTCTTTTACTTGAAAGCCAGAAAAATATTTATAAACGATGAAAATTAAACCTATGACAGCGATAAAAACGTTGATTGAATCGGGAATAATTCTGTGGTGAAAATCAATGATAGACATAAGAAGTAAAGCCAATAAAACTAAAATCCAGGTGAAGATAAAAAAGTAAGGCGCCGGCAACAAAGGATGCGCCGGCAAGAGGTTGTAAGGCACAAGTACAAATATGGCTCCGCTCAAAAGCTCAACTATCGGATATTGTAATGTTAGTTTAGCGCTACAAGATCTGCATTTGCCTAACTGGATGAAGAAACTAACGAGCGGAATAAGTTCGTACCATCTAAGCGTCCTGCCGCAGTGCGGACAGTGAGATCTGCCGTAGATGTCTTTTAAAAGCCCACCCTCATCGGGATTAAACCGTAAAGATACAACATTTAAGAAACTGCCGAAAGCCGAACCAAACGCAAGCAAGAGAAAATAAACCCAGAAGCTCACGATAAATTAACTGTTATGATTGGATACAATAGTAGAAATTAGGAGAAGTATCGCTACAAGGCACTCCATAGGTATCAATGTCCAAATCGTCTTGTAAAACACTACTTTCACGTTCCAACTTAGCGCCAATAACATACCGTAACCCTTCCTGCCCGGCAGTTTTATCTACTCCGTAGTAGTAAGTGCGAGGAGGTGGAATCGGGTCCTTTGGAACTTTATTGGTATCCATCACAGCACCCAGAGCAGTGGTTAATTGAGCCCAGTCACTCGGGTTTGTGCTGCCGCAAGTGGCGTCCCCAGGATAGCGACCGCATCTATTGATATATAACTCTAGGCTAACTTGCACACTCTTTAAATCGGCTATGCGCCTAGTATCTCTCCCTCTCACTTGAACTTCTCTAATCGCACCAAACGATACCCCTATAAGAATAGTGATTACGGTCATAGTAACCAACAATTCTATAAGCGTAAAACCTGTATTTTTCTTCACCCCGTTAGAAATTCGTATTGCCATGTTTTTAATTTATTTTTTCGACCCCGTTACACGACTTATAAAATTTCTAACGGGGTTCATGTTTTTTCTTTGTGTTTTTCTTAAAACGTTTTCACTAAATTATAAATCGGTACGAGTATGGAAGCGAAGAGGGTCCCGACCAAGACCCCGATCACAAGCATCAATACCGGTTGAATTAATTCTACCAAATTATTAAGCAAGGTATCAACCTCTCTTGTGTAAAAGAGGGATATCCTTTCCAAGAGCTCTTCTAATCGACCAGTAGACTCGCCAATTGCCACCATTTGAGCAACTAATGGCGGAAAGAACTCCTCATTTTTTGAGAGCGCTTGGGATACTAATTCTCCCCTTCTTACACCCTCGGCCACATCACGGAGTAGATCTCGATAGACGACGCTACCCACGGTTACGCTTGAAATTTCCAGCGTTTGCGCAATAGGGATACCGCCTTTTATTAAAATACTGACAGCTTCGGCAAAACGAGCGACATATAGCCGTTTTAATAAACTGCCGAATATAGGAGTCCGCAAAATCAATTCATCAAGAACGGCTTTCCCTTCCGCGGTCCTAAAATAATCAATAATAAGGACTATTGTAGCTATAATGACCAAGATAACCGCCCACCACCAGTTGGCTAAGAACTTGCCGATTACTAATATTACTTTGGTGAAAACGGGAATATCTACCCCGGATTCTACAAAAATAGGCTCTATATTTGGGAGTACGACGGTAGCCATTACTCCAGCAACTATAAAGAAGAGAATTACGACAATAACAGGGTAGATTAAAGCATTGCGGACTTTGCCGACTAAGATCGCTTCTTTCTCCAAGTAATCAGCCAAGTAGCCTGTAGCCTCTTCCATTCTGCCGGTAATTTCCGCAGACCTTATAAGGTTAATGTAAAACGGAGAAAAGATATTGCTGTATTTTTCAAGAGATTGCGAAAGAGATAGTCCGGCATCAATGTCAGAAATGATTTCAAAGGTAGTGCTCTTTAAGACCGTGTGTCTAGTTTGACGCTCAAGAGTGCGCAATGATTCGGCGAGAGGAATCTTCGCCGAAAGCAAAGTGGCAAACTGTCTCGTGAAAATCATCAGATCTCTGGCGCCAACGCGATCCAGAAAACCAAAGATATTGCCATACCAATGTTTTTTCCCTGCGGGCTCTAAAGAGAGAATAAAGAGATTATGCGTAGAAAGAGCGTTAACAGCCGATTCACGAGTTACCGCTTCAATGAAACCAACCTGAAGTTGTCCGTCTTTGGTTCGCGCCTTGTAGCGAAGTTTCATGCCAATTTTGTCTAAATTTTAGAGCCCAACTTGTTGTGGTGAATAAAATTTAGCCACAAAACTGAGCACCGAGCACATAAATTTAACCAGATGACTACCTGGGTTTGTATCGTTTTGTATTTGATTTATTGTTTTTTTATTCATTAATGCATTCATAAATTTATGTGCTCGGTAAAGGTTTTGTTTATAAAATTTCTACATTATGATGATTTGAAATTTTATACAAAGCCCTTTATATTCTCTCTAATAGAATACGGAGCTCACTCGGATTAGAGGAATAAAGCTCGGCATTCTCCAGAGAAACCTCTTTGCGTCTTACAAGCTCTGCTAAGGAACGGTTTAGCGTCATCATGCCCTCCTGCAAACTGGTTTCGATAACAAGGTCTATTTGATAGGTTTTGCGTTCTCTTATCAGGTTACGGACGGCGGAATTCACAAACATAACTTCGCAAGCCGGGATTCTGCCTCCTTCAATGCGCGGAACCAACCTCTCGGAAACTATGGCTACAAGAGTCGCTGCCAATTGAGAAGTAACTTGTCCCTGCTGTGCGGCCGGGAAAGAATCAATAATACGGTCAATTGTTTGCGCCGCAGAATTAGTATGTAATGTAGAAAAAACAAGATGACCGGTCTCGGCGGCGGTCATAGCCGTTGATATAGACTCCGGATCTCTCATTTCTCCAATCATAACAACGTCTGGATCCTGGCGGAGAAGTGAACGCAAAGCGCGGTGGAAACTTGGACTGTCGGTCTTAATTTCTCTTTGGGAGACAATACACCTGTCTTGGACAAATAAATATTCTATAGGATCTTCTACGGTAACTATATGGTCGGTCCTTTTATGATTAACTTCATCTAAGAGGGCAGCCAAGGTGGTGGACTTTCCGTGACCGGCAGGTCCTACTAGTAAAACAAAGCCTTGATTTAATTTGGTTAATTCGTGAAGTATTGGAGGCAAATTCAATTCTTCGACGGTTTTAATTTCTGCCGGGATAAGACGCAAAGCCGCCGCCATAAATCCTCTCTGAAAAAAAACATTTACCCTAAACCTTGCTTTATCTTCAAAGGCATAAGAAAAGTCTACGTCGCCGTATTTAAGCAGTTTTTCTTTCTGTTCTGGCGTAAGCATATTAAGGATCAATCCTTGGGCGTCTTCGGGAGTGAGTATAGGTTCCTTTTGCAAACCTATAAGGACTCCGTCAATTCTTAAAGTAGGTCTTCTGCCAACAGCTAGGTGTAAATCGGAAGAATTTTGTCTTGCGGTCGCAAGAAGAAGTTCATTTAGTTTTTGTTTGTAATCCATATTATCCTTTTACTTAAGTATACCCCGTTACTCTCAAAAAAACCAAGACGCTAGAGTATTAAGAAATTGTGTATACCAAAATTATCCACTTTAAATAATTATTATCTATTACAGGAGAGTAACGGGGTATACAGTATGCGATGCACGGTACGCTAATATAAGTGTTAACTCGTTGCTGTTTCTCTTAGGACCTCCTCAATAGCAACAAAACCATCAAGCGCTTTCAAGACTCCGTCTTGCCTTAAGGTAATCATATCCTGTCTCCTTGCTTCATCGCGAATTTTTCCTTCGGTAGGCCCTGAATTGATAATCTCTTCTAATTCTCTCGTCATAGCAAACACCTCAAATAAACCTACTCGTCCTAGAGCGCCTTTCCCTTTACAAACGCTGCAGCCGGGAGCGTGGTAAATCTTGTACGGTTCCTTATATTTAAGTTTCGATTTAGCTTCTTCGCTTAATTTGTCCAACTCGTTTTTTATAATCTTCGTTATCTCCGAAGAAGCAGATTCGGCCGTCTTGCATTTTTCGCATAGCCGCCTCACCAACCTTTGAGAAACCATAAGATTCAATGTCGAGGGTAAAATAAAAGGCTCCACGCCCATATCTATAAGCCTGGGTACAACACCTGCGGCATTGTTAGTGTGAAGCGTGGAAAGAACTACTTGCCCAGTAAGCGCGGCATGTATTGCCAGCTTGGCAGTTTCGGTATCACGAATCTCGCCTATCATAATAATGTCGGGGTCTTGTCGAACAATTTGCCTCAAACCAGAGGCAAAGTCATAGCCAATTTCCGGATGAACCTGCGATTGATTTACGCCCTCCATGAAATATTCAACCGGATCTTCCAAACTTAAAACGTTTACATCTTCTTTGTTTAATTCCCGAAGAAGCGCGTACAGAGTAGTAGTTTTGCCGCTGCCAGTAGGGCCGGTAACTAAAATCATACCGTAAGGTTTTTTAGTAGCTTGAGACACAAGTAAAGCGGCATGGTCCGTAAGTCCCAGGTTAGAAACTCCCTTCAAGCCGACTGTAGGATCAAGCACTCTAATAGCCGCCTTTTCCCCCACCGGAGTGGGAAAGGTCGAAACGCGGAAATCTATATCTCTGCCGAAGATAACGGTACGGAATCTTCCATCTTGCGGGATTCTTGTCTCGTCTATCTTTAAATTAGAAAGTATCTTTATCCTAGAGATGACGGGCTGATGTATCTCCAAAGGAAAGGACGTGACTTCTTGAAGAGTGCCATCTACTCTAAAACGGACCCTTGTCCTCGTTTTCTGTGGCTCAATATGAATGTCAGAAGCTCCTTCCTCAACAGCCGACTTTAACGTAGAAGCTACTATTTTTATGATAGGCGCTTCATCCGACACCGTTCCGCCTTCCTCAACCGAGATAGCCCTTTGAGCAAACGTTAACCCACTCCCCGGCTTTACATTCAAAGCTCTTAGCGCCTGTTCCACCTCGGATTTATAAGGAGAAAATCTTCTTATAATAAGCTCGAAATCAGAAGGAGTGACGATATAAACGCCAAGACTCAATTTGTTTTGTTTAGCTATGAAACGCAAGGCCTCCTGCGCTCTTACATCGTTCGGTCGAAGCATACCGGCAACGAGCATTTTTGCATCACGGCTCAAAGGAATGAAGCCGTATGTTTGTGCCGTTTCCGGGGAAACCAGTTTTAATATCTCGTCCGATATATCTTCAGAATTAACTTTTTTATAAGGGATGTTTAAGATTTCCCCCTTAATTTTGGCTAGAGAAACCTCATCAACCAGATGGCGATTATAAATTACCTCTTCAACTGTCCTGCCGGACTGTTGCGCTTCTACAAGTAGCTTCTGCCCCAATTCGTCCGAAAGAAGAGTCTTTTTGATTAACGCGTCTATAAACTGCCTATCTGTCATGATTAAAACGACGCAAAAGGATTTGGCCGACCAAAAACGCCTAAGTTGGAATCTTGTATTTGCCTAATAAGCGACTTGTATACCGGTGAATCCGTAACCGAGGCAACGTCCAAGGTTATCTTGGAAACTTTAGAAATAGATTCTAATTCCGGAGCAACAATAATTCGTTCCATCCCGGGCACTGGTTTGAAGAAAAGATAATAAGTGGCCATACCCAAAAATAGAAGAATCGCTATTACTACAGTTATCTCGAACCAGGAAATTCTCTTTTTTTCTTCTTCAACAATGATTGCCATGTGTTTAGTTTAAAATGTAAATATCAAAAATCAAAATTACAATTCAAAAATCTAAAATCATTTTAAAAATTTAACATTATCATTTTCCATTTTGATTTTTCAACTTTGAATTCGTCATCATTGGTAGTAAGTATCTAAAACTAAATTATAAATTAGTTTATTTCTGCCGGGAATACCGCCACCTTCTACGTTCAAAGAATAAACATCTATCAATCTGATATTAGTTTCCAAATCTTCAAGAAAAGGACGCAGGTCCCTATAATCTCCGTTTAATCTTATGGTTGCGCGCACCGTGCCCATCGGCTCTATGAGCGAATCGGTTGATGATTTAAGCGGGGGGTACTGCAGTGATAAAGATTCTATATCCATGCTATTAATTTTAGCCAATCCCTGAAGTTGATTAATTATAGAAGGTATATTTTCTTCGTTGGGGAGTACCATGGAAATATTTTCTTGAATCTGCGCAAGACTCTGGTATTCATTTAACAATCTATTTACAGCATCAATTGCTTCTTTTTGTTCCTGTAAGAGCTTGGCGTTCGCTTCTCTTTTATCGCGCAGACCTTGGATTTCGCCGTAAGCGGGGTTCACTAGGTTAGAGTAGATAACTACTGCGCCTATTAAGAGAAAAACGCTGCCCAGTATGCTCAGTAATCTATAAGTTGATGGTTTCATTTTTAATAATTATTCTCGCGCTGAATTTTATCTTCTTATCTGCCAGCGAAGAATTATCCAAAATCACCTTTTCCACCCAAGGCGCTTGTCCATACAAGGCAAGTTGGGCCGCCAAAACCTCATAAGACTCCGCCAAACCTTCTATTTTTAGAGTCTTCTCTTGAACCAGTACGTTAACGGATGAGTAAACTACTTGTCTGTGCGTTTGAGCTTCAAGCAGCGGAAATAACTTAGATGCAGCAACGTGTTTATTCAGAATAGTTTTTAGGTTAGCTACTTGGGAATAAAATTGTATGAATTTTTTCTGGCTTTCTGATTCTACCTGCAAAGATAAGCTGTTAAGCTCTGACTCAACTTCCGCTATAGAACTCTGGAGATACGGTTTGTAACCGAAAGCAAGGCCAAGATAACTAAGAAGCGCGATTAGGAATATAACTACCGTAAAAATCAACATCCGCCATGGCCATCCTACTGTAAGGTTGTTTCTCAAGAATTGATCGTTAACACTTCTTGTATACTGGGCCATAAATTATATAAATTGCCTTATTCCTAAGCCTAAGGCTACGGCAAAAGGTGGACCGATTTCTTTGATAAGCGGCTCAATTTCCTGCGGATAAGATATTTTACCGAAAGGATCGGCTTTAAGCGTGGGCAGTCTGAACTGGTCGGCAACATACTTTTCAAGCCCCAGCAGGTTTGCGCCGCCGCCGGACAAGATAATACGCTCGATTTTACCGCGATAGTTCTTTTCATAATTATCTTTCACCCGTTTTACTTCACTTAGTATAACATCTAAGAGCGGCATCATCAAAGTGGATATTTCGTACTCTCCTCCGGTTCCCAAAAGGCCTTTTTGTTTTTTAAGTTCCTCCGCGCGCTTTACGCTAATGCTTAAACTTGACGAAATTGCTTGCGTTAGCGAGCCTCCGGCCCAGTCTGTCTGAACGTTGTATTTCAACCTGCCCCTTTCCGCTACCGCTATAGTGGCAGACCGAGCTCCAATATCAGCTATGAGCGTGCTGGTCGGGTCTCCGGTAGTCAAGACTCTTGCCAAACTCAAGCCTTCAATTTCCAGAGCTTTTAATGTTAAGCCCGCTGCTTTAAAAATGCGTTGATATTTTCTTACCTGCTCATTTGGCACAGAAACCAGAAATATCTGCTGATGTTTTACTCCCTTGTCATCTTCATATTCACCTACCGGCAGCCAATCGATGCTTACTTCTGAAATAGGCAAAGGGACAAAGGCGCGCGCCTGGTACTGCATAGCTTGAGCGGTTTCTTCAGGCGACATCACGGGCACGTCAATCAAAGCTGAAAAAGATGAAAAAGAAGGCAAGGACGCGACAACATCGGTGGTGCTTATTTTCAAATGTTTCAATAACATGTTTAAAAGTTCAGCCGTCTCGCGATCCAACATCTTTAAAGTAGACGTCTGAATGGCATTGTTTAATCTCTCTAAGTGGCCGTAAGATTCCAAAACGCCATAATTTTTAAGCGCGGGCTTCCCGCCGGCTTCAACAAGCTCCACTATTTTAATGGAAGTAGTGCCAATATCCACGCCTAAGTAGCTTTTCCGGCCGATAACCGACTTTAAGGATTTCAAAAAATTGAACATTAAATGTATTATACTACATAATGTAAATATCAAAAATTAAAATGTAGAATGTTAAAATTTTTAGATTTAATTATTTTATAATTTTAATTTGCTATTTTGATTTTTACACTTTAAATTTTACATTTTTAAGAAAGTGATAACATTACTAAAAAGTTGGGAATTTATTTTAGACATCTTCTTCCCGCCAATCTGTTTAAACTGCAAAAAATATTTGGAAGAAAAAGAGAAGCCTGATTTGATTTGCG
>CAZHYH010000019.1:0-10515 GCA_964536655.1 uncultured Candidatus Saccharibacteria bacterium | reverse complement strand
ATTTTGATAAATTGGTTGTTTTTTCTTGAATATTCTTGCCTTTCGTAAAACCCCTCTGTTCGCCCGAAGGCAAACAAATCGAGTTTTCACTATCTGGCATATTTAAGGCATAAGCCATCTAATTCTGCGTCTTGCCAGCTGATTTAGCCACTCATAAGCATTATAAGGCGAATTATTAACTAAATCACCAATATCCATCTCTTTATCTAAAGAAATGAATCTCGCCCTTTTCTTGCCCAACATAAAAGCTCTTTTAGACATTTCCTCGGGCAGAGGAAAATTGCTCCTGATATAAATCGGCGGCAGCCTTTTTAAATCCAAATCAGGAAAGTTTTTAACGTTAACCGTCAAGCCGTCTATAAATTTTTTGAATGCCGAATAAAAGACGCGGCGCATTTTTTCTAGAACCGTAAGAGACACATCCCCTTTGATAAAACTCCCATAAATTTCAAAAGCGGTTTCCGTTGGCACGCCAAAGCTTGAGGCGTATGTTTCAGCTATATGTGACTTTCCCCAATCGAATTCGTTAAGATAAGAAGTCCTAATCGGTGTAACCAAAAAGAGTTTGGTTTTATCGTCCTCTATCTCTATATATAAAAGACGGCTTAAATCTAATAATTTAGAAAGAAGATATGCGGCAGCGCTCCCTTTTTCAAAAATCTCTACCCCGGCCTCATTATTTTTATCCTTACCGGATTCTAAAACGCCCCGTTTTACCATCGTAATGCAGAGGGATATCTCTAAAGTTCTGCCGACAAATCCATGCGGGTTTAACACCTCATGCCCATCTACTTTCATCCCGACTACGCGAGCGCCGGCAAGAATAAGATCAACCTCGTTCACACCTAAGCGTTCTGCGGCTTCTTTTCTCAAAACATCGAATGACTTCCAAACCGCTTTAGAAAGGTAATTTTCGAGATCGGCTTCGCTAATCTCGCCTCGCGACTCATGCGGAACTACAACCGACGAAAAAACCGTAACGGCTAATTGAGAATCAAGTCCAAAAACCCTAGTCACTGCCAGAATTATAGGACATTGATGATAGGCAGTCTAATTGCTGACCGGTTCCAAAATTGCCTTTATCCTTCTTACACCCTGTGAAACAGCTTCTTCCTTTAAAATCTTGAACTCTCCCAACTCGCTCGTGTTTTTAATGTGCGGTCCGCCGCAGAATTCCTTGCTGAAAACCGTGCCATTATCGTCTTCAGCAAAATATATGGAAACTACATCTCCGTACTTGGCGCCGAACTCCATCTCCGCTCCGATTTTCTCCGCCTCTTCCTTAGACATTTCGCGCCTTACCATATTCAACCCTTCTTTTATTTTATCATTCACCATATCTTCCACCTGTTTTACTTCCTCCGGAGTCATCTTCTGCGGGTACGAAAAATCAATACGCAAGCGTTCCGAGGTAATATTGCTTCCTTTTTGTTTCACATTATGCCCCAGAATTTTTTGCAAAGCCGCTAAAAGCAGATGGTGAGCAGTATGCAACCTAATTGTTTCCTCTTTAGTATCGGCTAGTCCGCCTTTGAATTTCTTCTCGCTCCCAACCCGTGACACTTCTTGATGCTTCTGTAATTCTTTCTTAAAGTTTTCTGTATCCACTTTCAAACCTCTTTCGTGAGCCAACTCCACAGTCATTTCAAGCGGGAAGCCGTATGTCTGATGGAGGTCAAAAGCATCTTTGCCTGAAATATTGGCCGCACTTACCTTCTCAAATTGGCGCAAACCCTTCTCTAAGGTTTCTCTAAATTTCTCCTCTTCACTTTTAATAACTTCTTCAATCAGACTTCTATATTCTTTAATCTCACCGTAGTCGTTCTCGTATTCTTTAATAACGGGGTCCGCTAAACCGGCCAAAGTACCGTGAGGCATATTCAAAATATCGGCATGCCTAACCGCTCTTCTTATAAGCCTCCTTACAAAATAGCCCCTCTCCGTATTAGAAGGTCTTACGCCATCAGCAATCATGAAAGAAACTCCGCGAATATGGTCAGCCAATACCCTGAAAGACTTTTTGTATTCTCCTTCATAGTCATTACCGGAAAGTTTCTCTATTTTCTTAATAATCGAAAGCAAAAGATCTATCTTAAAAACATCAGGGTCGTTCAAAGAAGCGGCAGTAATTCTCTCGAGGCCTCCGCCGAAATCCACGTTTTTTTGCGATAATTTTTCGAAAGTACCATCCTCATTTTTCTTATATTCCATAAAAACCGAGTTCCCTATTTCTAAAAAGCGGCCGCAGTCGCAGTTAGGATGGCACTTATTGCCGAACTTTGTATTATGCTCTGTACCGAAATCATAAAACACTTCCGAATCAGGTCCCCCCGGTTCGCCTATCGGCATATTATTAGGCACGCCCGACCTGCTCCACCAATTCTTAGTCGCATCGTAATAAAATATACGGCCCTGCCTGCCGGCAGGCAGGCGCCATGACATACCCTTCTCATAACCATCTTTCTCTGATCCTATATGAACATCTTTTGCCTCAATGCCGCTCTCCTTAAATAATCTCTTCCAAACTTGAACCGACTCGGTGTCCTTAGGTATACCAAGCGAATCGTCACCGGCAAAGACAGTAACGTAAAGGCGATTAGGGTCAAGTCCAATAATTTGCGTCAGGAATTCGAAAAACCACGGCAACTGTTCGTTTTTAAAGTAATCACCCAAGGACCAGTTCCCCAACATTTCAAAAAACGTCGTATGACGGTTATCTCCTATTTCATCTATGTCTTCCGCTCTAAAAGATTTCTGGGAATTGGCAAGCCTCTTACCCAAAGGATGCGGTTCACCCAAAAGATACGGGATAAGTGGTTGCATGCCTGAACCGGTAAAAAGAGTTGTGGGGTCATTCTCCGGCACTAAAGAAGCAGAAGGTATTATTTTATGATTCCTACTCTCGAAGAATTTAAGATACTTTCTTCTTACCTCTTCTCCCTTCATCAGTAATTGTCGGTTAACCGATTAACTTCGTCGTGCATTCTTATTTTCTCAAGCGCTTTAGATTCAATTTGGCGAATTCTTTCGCGTGTAACGTTGAATACTTTGCCGACTTCTTCTAATGTGTGCGTGACCCCGTCAGCCAGGCCAAATCTCATTTCCAAAATTTTCTTTTCTCTTTCGGTCAAGTCACCAAGCACCTTCTTAATCTGGTCGCGAAGCAGCTCGTGGGAGGCAAGTTGCGACGGAGTTAAGTTTTTTTCATCCTTAATAAAATCCGCTCTAATCGATTTATCGTCATCATTCCCTATGGGAGCTTCCAGAGAAACCACGGTTTGCGAAACTTTTTCTATATATCTCACTTTATCGACGTCCAGTTCCATCTCAATAGCTATTTCCTCGGAAAGAGGTTCGCGGCCTAATTCTTGAGAAAGCTTTCTCTTGGTTTGAGTATACTTGGAAATAGTTTCTACCATGTGTACCGGGATTCTAATTGTCCTCGATTGATCCGCCAAAGCGCGAGTGATAGCTTGCCTTATCCACCAAGTGGCATAGGTAGAAAATTTGAATCCTTTCCTATAATCAAATTTCTCTACAGCCCTGAAAAGACCCATGTTCCCTTCCTGAATGAGGTCGGAAATGCTCAATGGGCCGCGATTTATGTAGCGTTTAGCAATAGAAACCACAAGCCTTAGATTAGCTTTAATAATCTTTTCCTTAGCAATTGGATCACCTGTTTCATAGCGCTTAGCCAGTTCCTTTTCTTCGTCTTTTGTGAGAAGCGGGGTTTTCCCTATTTCCCTAAGGTACATTTGGATATTATCCGGCGCCTCGCCTTCAATAATCGTTGCTCGCTCCAATTCTTTCTTACTGATCTCCTCCGAGGGCATTTGTATCAGAGAATCGGTTTCCAGAACTTTGATGCCGGCTTGCTCAAGTTTATCGTAAATTTCTTCCAGATAAGAAAGGTTTTTCTCTATTCTGGGAAAATAGTCTATGATTTCCCAACTAGTCACGAAACCCTTTGGACGGCCGCGCTCTATAAGATCCTCCAAAGCATCTTTATTGACTTGAACTTTTTTATCCCGCGCCTTTTCTGGATGCGAATCTCGCTTTCGCGGACTCGTCCTGCGAAGCGGGCTCACGGATTTGGTTTTAGCTTTTTTTGCCATTTTCTATATATTGAATTTTCTTTGATATATCGTCGAACTCTTTTAGTTTCAAAAGAAGGCTTTCGGTTGAGCCATCTTCTTCCGCGCGTAAAACTTCCCGACTCACCCCTTTTCTCTTCTCTTTCCAATATTCCAACTCCAGCTCTTTAAGAAGCGAGTTCAATTCCTCTTTTGCCTTTTCTTCTTCAAGCTCCGTTTCCAAACTCGACCGCAGAATTATCATATCAAGGAGAGCGCTCGTTTCTCCATCCAAACCGGACCTATTTCCACCGGATAAAGCCAGATACACGTCCCTGTATTTGCCTGATATAAAATCCAAGCGACTACCGACTAACAACTGCAACTCTTCCTTTATACTAATTAAACTCAAGGTGCGCAAGACGATATGCTCAAATCTCGTAAGTTCGCTTTTCTTTATTTGAATCGGCGTTATCACCTCGCTCAATCCGCGATTGATTTCCACCTCTTCAATCCTCTCCAACTCTTCGGATAAATCTTTAGCCGTGAGTCCCGTCCTATGGGATAACTCCCTTATCCAATTAGCCCTTTCAATCCTGCTCCATAAGTTCTTTATCTTCTTAAGCAGAGTTCTTACTTTCTCCTTAGGTTGCGCGCCTTCGTGAGTGAGGTATCTTTCAAAGTAATAATCCATAGCCGGCGTTGGTCTTTTTACCAATTCGGAAATCAGTTCCGGATTTTTTGCTACAGCTTCAGCCGGATCTTTAAAATCTCCGAAGTCGAGTACAAAAGCGTTAAGATCGGCGGCGCCGGCTAAATCAATCGCCCGCTCGGCGGCAATCATCCCCGCCTCATCTTTATCAAAAGTGATAATAACATTGTCGGCCAGCTTACGCAGAACCTTTAAATGATCTACGGTAAGCGCGGTGCCGGACGTTGCCGATAGATTTTTAACGCCATTCTGCCACAACATCAAAAAATCCATCTGGCCTTCAACTAAAAGAACAGTTTTTGTATCCCTGATGAAACTCTTACTCTTCCAAAAACCGTAGAGTAATCTGGACTTATTAAAGATGGGTGTCCCCGGACTATTGATGTATTTTCCAACGTCGGCAGTTTCTAACTCCGGCAAGATTCGCCCAGAAAATCCAACTACTTTTCCAAAACTATTGTGGATAGGAAACATTATGCGCCCGCGAAAACGGTCAATATATTTGCCCCTTTCCGTCTTAAAAGCCAAGCCCGCCCTTACAATATCTTCTATGTTAAAACCTTCATTAATAAGATGCACTGTTAGAGCATCAAACTGATTCGGTGCAAAACCTAATTCAAATTCTATAATCGTTTCCATACCAAGTCCGCGACTGCTTAAATATTCTTTAGCCCTCGAAGAATCCTCAAACATCTCACTCCAAAATCTTAGAGCGGCATTATTAATATCGTACAGAACTCCAAACTGTTTCTGGTCAATTGGGCTTAATTCGCGCAGTTCTACTCCGGCCTTCTCCGCTAAAATCTTTAGAGCTTCGTAGAATTCGATATTTTCATACTTCATCAAAAACTTGAAAATATCGCCTCCCTCGCCGCAGCCGAAACAATGCCATATTTGGCGGTCGGGAGAGACTATAAAAGAGGGGGTCTTCTCCTGATGAAAAGGACAACGCGCCTTAAAATTTCTGCCGGCAGGCCTTAAGTCCAGATAATCCCTTAAAACTTGGACTATATCGAGCTTTTGTTTTATTTCTTCGGAGGGTAAAGCCATACCAGGTAGTAGAAACTCGATTATTTATTCTTGATAAAATTCATGACCTTTTTGTAGATTGGTTGTTTTTGCTTAAAGATTCTTACCTTTCGTAAAACCCCATTTGTTCGCCTAAAGGCGAACCAATCGAGTTTTCACTAACCTGGCATATTTCAGTCCTAAATATACCCCGTTGCTCGGAATAATCCAAGACTTTTAAAGGTGTCTCCTTACTTTCCTTATTTTTTCCACTATAAAACTTATCCAATAAAGGGGTGTCAGAGGTAAATCTTGTGCTGGCAGATATTCTTTACTGAACCCGCCGAAACCTTTTTTGAACAGCGTAAGCCCTGCCCATGGATGATTTCCGCATTCATCGGATATACCCCAGAAGTTATATAGCTTACAACCTCTACTTTTGGCTTCTTTAATCGCTTCCCACTGCAGTAAATAAGCTGCCGGAATTTGAGAATATTTGGAAGAGCTCGCTCCTTGATGGTAAAAGGCAGAGCCGTTATAGAATACTATTATAGCGCCGGCTATAAATTCTCCCTTGAACTCGGCAAAGAAAACAGCGATTTCATCATCAGGAGAAAAAGCATCGAACTCTTTTTTTAAATAGTCCAGAGAATAAGGAGTGAAATGGTGCCGTCCGGCAGTCTCTTTGTAAATCTCATTGAATTTTAAAACGTCTTCCGGGTTTCTATCTTTTATGATACGTACTCCGTCACGCTCGGCTTTCTTTATGGAATAACGCGTGGTTTTACGCATATCTTTAAGCAATTTTTCTTCGCTAACCGATAAATCCAAAATCCACATAAGCTCCGCGTGCATATGAATAGGCGCCGCTCTGAAGCCTAAACTCTTAAACAATTCGTGCCCTTCTTTATCGTTCTCTAAAGCCGGGCTCATTCTGATAAAATCACAGCCTTCTTCCACGGCTAGGTCTCTTAAATAATCTATTAATAACTGAAGGTTAAGAACCGACGGCCGGAATCTATCGCTGAAAATTGGGCCCTGCGGGCAAAAAAGGAAGGTCCCTCGTCTCGCCGAAACTTTTATAATAAGCGCGACGCCAACAAGCGCGCCGTCGTCATAAATGCCTAACCTGAAAATTTTACTACCCAGAGATGCGTTAAATTCTCCCCAATTCCAAGAATGGAGAAAAGTTTTTTCTTCTTGGTTTAAAACAAAATGTTCCCAAGAAGTCTTATCGCTAACTTCCTTGATAATTAACATGCCAGGTAGTAGAAACTCGATTATTTATTCTTAATAAGATTCATGACTTTTTGGTAGATTGGTTGTTTTTTCTTGAATATTCTTGCCTTTCGTAAAACCCCTCTGTTCGCCCGAAGGCAAACAAATCGAGTTTTCACTACCTGGCATGGGTATTAATTAAGTTAACTATTTCAAGGGCGTCTTTATAAGAAGTGAGCGGACTTGTCGGCAAAACTATGGATCTTAAAGCTAAACTTTCTGCGCTTGGACAAGAACCGGCTATGTAGAAAAGTTTATTCAGGCTTGTGCCTGGTGGACCAATAACGGTTCTTGCCGGCCACACTTCCAAATAAACACTTTCTCTTTTGGCATAGAGCAAAAACTCGTCTGATATAAAACTATTTTCAAAAGCGACGGGGAAATACAAAAATACCGACTTAGTCTTTGGAAGCGATTTTACTAATAGCACTTTTTTATTTTTTTTAAGCCCCGCCTCATATATTTTAGCTACCTTAATCCTATGTTCGTTGAATCTATCTAATTTATCCAATTGGTTGAGTCCTAACGCGGCTAGAGCATTGGGCATAACGCTCGGCGGCAAAGGCGGGCGCCCTCCTTTCTTTTCTGCTTTACAAACCGAAGGAGTATAGAGTCTTAAAACCTTCGCGGTTAGAGCTAATATTCTTCCAAAATAAAGAAAATTATACGAGAGTTTGACGCAGCCGAAAATAATGGGGTGTAAAAGCTGTTGGGCAACCCACCTCGCCTTAGGAGGCCGGCAAGACCTGTAAAAAGCCTCTAAGTTCTCGGCAATAGCTTTGTTATTTACCACCGCCGCCCCCCCTGAAACAGAAGAGATGATTTTACTGCGGCCGAAACTCAAAATAGCCGCATCACCCAGAGTTCCTAACATCTTCCGCTTGTACTTCCCGCCAAAGGCATGGGCTACATCCTCGATAACCGCCAGTTTATGTTTCTTGGCAATTTTTAATATTTCATCCATCTCTGCCGAAAAACCAAAAGTGTGCTGCACTATGATCGCCTTGGTTTTAAGTGTTATCTTCTTTTCCACATCCTTGGGCAGCATGTTCACGCCGTCAGTGGAAACATCTACGTATACCGGCCTTGCTTTTAACCAAAGAATTGGATTCACTGCGGCAGTACAGGTAAAAGCTTGTATAAGAATTTCGTCCCCTTCTTTAAGATTTAAAGATAGAAGTATTGCGTAGAGAGCATTCCGGCCGGAATCGAAAAGGAAAATATCTTTCACTCCCAGATAATATGCTAATGAACTCTTAAATTTCTCTCTGCTTTCGCCACTCTTCCATTTCCAAGGCTGAAGGAGCAACTTCAAGGCCAGGATAATGTCATTTTTTTCTGCCGTAGGAGAGATAGAAATAAAAATCGGTTTGGTAAAAATATTCTTAAACATTACTTTTGAGCGACAAAGTTGGTTTTTATCTCCAGCGAATCAGCGCCGTTAGCAGCAAAGACAACCGGATTCTGGAGAATATCCAAACTCATGCTATGCTCGCCAATTTGCAAGGGTATGTCTGAACCAGAAGAAAAGGCAATCCTATCGCTGCCTGTTACGCCGAAACCGCCCTCTTTACTCGAGCGGCCATGCCTGCGGAGATAATCTATCGAAGGATCAAGCGGCAACCACTCGCCGTTAGGCAAAAGTATTTCAAGCCACGCGTGCATCTTTTTGCTTGCTTCTGCAATATCACTCTCGGCCCAAAAACCGCTGATAATTTTTGCAGGGATACTTATGGCCCGGCAAAGAGAACCTAATAATGAGCTAAAACCGCCACAATCAACCGTTTTCCTGCCCAGTGCATCGCCGTAAGAGTAAAGCCCCCTAATCGGGTTGCCATAATCCAGGTTACCTATAACGTATTCGTACAACTTTTGCACGGAAAGAAGTAGGTTTTGTTCCGAACTCAATATTGAGCTTGCTAGATTGCGAATTCTTTCATTCTGGCCGCTCAAATGCTCTTCAGCTTGAAGATATAGATTGTATTCCGGACTATCTTTAGCTTGGAGATAATCTCTGAGAGTCCAAGACGGATTAATGACTACTTTCCTTGGACTAACAGCTATTTCAAAGTTTTCTGCATAGTATTTCTCGGAGTCCGGTTGCAAAATACCTTGCCAAAAAACAACCTGGTTACCAAATTTTACATCCGAGGTTTTTCGATATCCCCAGGTAAAAGCAGGAATGCCTGCAACTATCTGATACACCTCATTAGGCGGCACGGGCAACATAACGATAACATTATTATCGGTACCAGAGAGGTTTTTCAGAGAAACTGAATAAGAGACATAATATTCTCGAGGTTGAGAAGCTCGGCTGAATAATTGTCTAATATATTTTATAAACACTATTCCGTCTTATATTTACGCAAATCCCAGAGGTAATAGCCAAAAATGGACCCGGTTACTAAAAGTACAGTCAGAACTTTTAAGACAAACCTCATAGTTATCTCGCCACCCAAAAAAGTGTTTATAAGTGCGATGAGATCACCCATGATAATTACGGTAGCGACGAATAATGTGAAATAGATAAGCCACTTGCGAATACGCAAGTTCCTTTTTTCTGGATTCTTAAGATAATCCTTATTCATAAACCGGCCGGTAGCAAGATACACCGGGAAAGCAACGATAAGAGTTGAAACGGCAAAGCGAATGGCCTGATAAGCGGCATCCAATGGATCTGAACCATAGTTTTGAGAGTCCAAAACATCCGGGAAGAATATGTTTATATACTGGAAAATAAGAGCAATAAAACTGCCGGCCGACATATAAAGGGCCGCTATGGATAAAAGGTTAAGAAAAAAATCTTTAGGCGAAGTTCTCGGTTTAACTTCTTCCATATCAAAATTGGACACTATTACAGATTAAATCCAACCTTTTTACTATACTCTCTATTCAAAGAATTATCAATCTTTAAGAGCATAACTTCCGCAGAAAGGACGATCTCAAGTTTTTCCCTGCCTGCCGGCATGCAGGTTTGACGGCAAATTCTTTTTTAATGTTTTACCAATTCTAATTTTATTTTATTTCTGTTGGCAACTAAATTAACTTCACCACCTATAGGAAAAGTTATTTTAGGGTCAGTGTGTCCAAAATCGACATTAGCTATGACAGGTAAATTATCTAACTCTTTTTTACTTTTAATAATTTTAATTAAAATTTCATTTGCGATTTTGCTTGCCTTTTGAAATCTACCAATCACAATTCCTTTTACGTCTTTAAAATCAGGTATATGAATAAGTGATTGTAAATCGCGATCAAAAGTATGAGGCAGAGACTCTTCATCATCCTCGATAAAAAGAATGGAATTAGCTAAACTTGGAAAATATTCAGTGCCTTGTAATAAGTTTAGGGTGCAAAGGTTTGCCCCAATTATAGTGCCAGAAGCTTCGCCCTCATTAATAATCAAGAAACCATCATTTTCAATAAGATTCCTTTCTCTTTGAT
>CAZHYH010000018.1:5582-11383 GCA_964536655.1 uncultured Candidatus Saccharibacteria bacterium | reverse complement strand
TTTGTGATGATTTTTGAGAATCCTTCGGAAATACGTCCAGGCGGAGGATTCGTAGGAAGTTATGCGGATGTTGTTTTGGAAAACGGGGGTATAAAGACGATTGACGTTGATGACATCTATCATCCCGACAGATTTTTAGACTTAAAAATAATTCCGCCAAAACAACTTCAAGGCGTGACCTCCGATTGGGGCGCGCGTGACGCAAACTGGTTCTTTAACTTTCCCGATTCTGCGAAAAAAATAATGAAATTCATTGAAGCCTCGTCTCTTTACGAAGAACAAGGCGTGACTTTTGATGGGGTGATTGCGTTAAACGTGAGAGTAATGGAGGATATTTTAAAAATAGTAGGGCCTGTGGAAATACCGGAGTACGACCTGGTTTTAGATGACAAGAATTTCCTAAGTGAAGTCCAATTGGAAGTGGAGACTGGCCGCGATAAAAAGCCGGGTCAGAACCCTAAAAAAGTTCTTAAGTTTATATTGCCTAAGGTTTTGGAAAGTTTGAGCGGTTTGGATAATAGCCGCAAAAAACTTTTCATTGATACTTTGAGTTATCGTTTGGCTAATAAAGATATCAGGTTTTATTTCGAGGATGAGCGTATGCAGAATATCGTTGCCGGATCGGGTCTTGGCGGCGAAGTTTATGAAACCCCGCTTAGTTCAAGAGTGGATTATCTGGCGGTTGTGAATACTAACGTGGCCGGGGGCAAGACAGATGCTTTTATGGCGCAGAAAATTGAGTTGGTCTCTAAAATCATGGGCGATGGCGTGGTAAATAATAACCTCACGATTTCACGAATACATAGCGGACAAAATGAGAAAAACAGCTGGTACAGGCAAACGAATCAGAATTTCATCAAGGTGTTTACTCCCTTGGGATCAAATCTTACTGCTTTAACGGGCAGTATGCCGAAGACCGTGAAACCTATTATCGTGAACTACGCCAAGAGCGGCTACACTGTTGATGAAGATCTAAAGACACTAGAAGATACGGAAGAATTTATCAAAGACTTTAACGCATACGCCTACAAAGAGTCCGGCAAAACTGTTTTTGGCGCCTGGTTTAACATAAAAGCCGGCGAAACAAAACAATTAAGCCTAACTTATTCCCTAGAGAAGAAAATTGATTTGCGGCCAGGGCAACATTTTCAATTCGTATTCGATAAACAATCCGGAGTAGAATCGCAGTTCGATTATATTTTAGAAGCTCCTACGGGATTTAAGTGGCGCGAATCCAACGACTTTATTTATCACTATAAAAGCGATACTATACCGTCACGGTTGGTGATAAATCTAACTTTAGAAAAAATGTAAAGTGTAAATATCAAAAATTAAAATGACAGTTTAAAATGTTTAAATCATTTAAAATTTTTACATTGCCGTTTTACACTTTGATTTTTCAATTTTAAATTCGTCAATTATGGATAATATTAGGAATTTTGTAATAACTGCTCATATAGACCATGGTAAGAGCACTTTGGCCGATCGGATGCTTGAGGTAACAAAAACTGTGCCTCCTCATAAAATGAAGGCGCAATATTTGGATCAGCTGGATTTGGAGCGCGAAAGGGGAATTACCATCAAAATGGCGCCCGTCCGCATGTTATATAAGGAGTATATCTTGAATCTCATAGATACGCCTGGGCATTCTGATTTTTCTTATGAGGTTTCGCGTTCTTTAAAGGCGGTGGAAGGAGCCGTTTTGCTTGTTGATGCCACGCAAGGCATTCAGGCTCAAACTTTGGCCAATTTGGAAAGCGCGAAGAGTGCGGGATTATGCATCATAGGCGCGGTAAATAAGATAGATATTGCTACTTCGGAGCAGGTGGAAAAAACAGTGTGGGAGCTCGCTGAATTGTTGGGGCGCAGAGAGGCTGACATTTTTAAAGTTTCCGGCAAAACGGGGGAAGGCGTGGAAGGACTTTTAGACGCGGTTGTGGAGTATGTGAGACCTCCTAATGAACTAGGCGTTACCGCTGCGCTCGTGTTTAGTTCGCTTTACGACGAACATAAAGGCGTGATTGCTTTCGTAAGAATTTTCGGGGGCAACTTTATCACCCAGCAAAATGTAAAACTTTTAGGTACAGATGTTTCTTTTAAGATAAAAGAAGTCGGTTTTTTCAAGCCGGAGCTAAACTCCGAAGAAATCTTAAAAGTCGGTGAGATAGGATATATAGCTACCGGCATTAAAGATCCTGGTTTTGTAAAGGTTGGAGATACTATTGGTCCGCAAACCAAGGGATATGCCCTTCCTGGATTTCAGGTGCCGTCTCCGGTGGTTTTTGTTTCTCTGTATCCGGATGAGGGCGATGATTATGAAAATTTGAAAGCGGCTATTTATAAACTTCATCTGCATGATTCATCGTTCTCAATAATTCCTACGGTGAGCGATGCTTTGGGCCGAGGTTTCCAGTGCGGTTTTTTAGGGAGGCTGCACTTTGAAATAGTTGCCCAAAGATTGGAAAGAGAATTCGGGATTAAAGTGGTTAATAGTTTTCCTTCCGTGGCTTACCGAGTCAAATTGCCGGAAGGCAAGTGGGTTGTAATAGAAAACCCAAAAGATTTCCCTCAAGATTACGCGGCAGCGATGGAACCTATGGTAAAAATTACCATCCTCGGCCCGCTTAGTTATTTGGGCAACATTTTGAAACTCAAGGAAAATTTTAGGTTGAGTGATTTAGAGACAAAAACAAAAGGCGACAGAGTAATAATTTCGGCTCACTTGCCTCTTAGCGATCTCATTTCCGATTTTGATGATAAGTTAAAATCCGTTTCCTCGGGTTTCGCTTCTTTCAGTTATGAGTTTGCGGATTACCAAAATTCTAAAGTAAGGAGATTGGATATACTTGTAGCTCAAGAGATGGTGCCGGGTCTCTCTCGGGTGGTATATGACGGCGAGCTGGTATCGATTGCGAGAAAAACCGTAGAGCGGCTTAAAAACCTCTTGCCTCGTCAGCAATTTACCCAAGCTATTCAAGCCACTGCTAACGGCAGGATTATAGCTCGCGAGACTATCCCGGCTTTAAGAAAGGATGTCACGGGGTATCTTTACGGCGGAGACAGGACGAGAAAGATGAAACTGTGGAAAAAACAAAAGAGAGGTAAGGAGAAGCTTAAAGCTATGGGCAGAGTTACTATCTCGCCGCAGGTCTTCAAGGAACTTTTGAAGAGATAGGAGTGTTATCACGATAATAAGTAGAGTAAATCTCTTTCATCAGAAAGGGCAGGAGTCGCCCATTTCCTAAGCTACCGCTCGGTCGCCCAGCGAGCGACCTCGCTGTGTTTCGTCGCTCGCTCCCGAGCACTCAATGCGTTGAGTGCTCGGACCATGCCCGCTCGCTCCTCGGCACTCGCTACGGAAAAGGGCGATTTCTGCCCTAACAGCAATGATCCAAGAAAATTATCCTTACTTCGTAGCTGACGTCACAGAGAAAACACCTTGCTTACCTGTCGTGCAGAATGTCTCGCAGTCCCGATGAGCTTGGTAGCCGACTTTTAAGTCGGCTTCATCGGGACGAGAGTCAAGGGCGGCTGCGGCCACTGGAGCCGCAGAACGCCCGGTTCTGGTAGACAGGTAAGCGAGGTGTAAATACTCAAATCTTTGTCGCAGAATGAGAGGAGACAGGAACTTGTGCTAAACTATAATTGTGAAAAAGTTTATTACGTATCTTGTTTTCGCTGCAGTCGTAGTAGTGCTTGGATATGAATTATATGGGCTTAACTCAGAAGCGTTAGAAGCGAAAAATAAATTAACAGATTTGGATTCAGCCAAGGAGGAGATTTTAAAAGACAACGAAAAATTAAAACAGGATATAGATTATTTTTCGGAACCGCACAATTTAGAAAAAGAATTGCGGGCCAGGTTTAACATAAGGTTGCCCGGAGAGAAGTTGATTATTATTGTTCCTCCTCGGCAGGAGACGGGAGAGTAGGTGAAGTCGATTCGGCCGGGTATTGGATGTTTAATTTCTTAGCAGCCAGTTTATAACCTTCTATGTCTATTTTTATTGTACTGGCCTCTAGCGCGGATTCGTTAATGTCGAAAGCGGCGTTGATATTGGTGGTAAGGAATCTAATGGTGAAGAATGAAACAACAACTATCACAAGAATTATTAGAATTAATGTTCCCGGATATATTATTTTTTTATAGTTCAGTTTATTCATTGCCTCAAGTATAATTGTGCCCTTACATTGATAGTAGCTTCTTTTTCCCAGCCGTTCGCCGGATTAGAGTTCATAGTAATGGATATTATGTTGGAAAAATACGGCAGTTCTTCAAACTCTTGGAGGTAATTGTTGAAAGAAGTTGCATTTCCTTTAAGCGCTATATTGTACTCCACTTTCATTAGTTTCAGCGCTTTCGCTGCTTCATTGCCTTCGGTTTCTTCCATAAGCATTGCCGGCATACCAAATCTTAAAGTTTGTTCAAGATTATTATCCTTGGCAATGCGTTCCAGTTTGTTTATAAATTCCACTATGTTTTCTGCCTTAATAAAAGCGTCTTCTATTTTTTCGTCGCCACCGCCTATCAGTACGAAATCGTTTTTAAGCTCATTGGCTACTTGATTCTTTTGCTCCAATATAGCGACTGCCGTGCGATTTTCCTTGGCTGTTTGCCCGATTTTAGCGATTTGCCCGCTAAATATATAAATGCCTATAGCCGCAAGTACGACAGATATGAGCGCTCGTCCGAGAACCTTGATTAATTCTATTCTAAGCTGCTTTTTAGTAAACATAGTTTATTTGAGATATACAGATTGGGAGTCTTTAAGCTGGAAGGAAATAGAGAAAGGTATTTCTATTTTCTTTTCAAGACTGGTCAGGGGCACATTTACACCGGCGAAACTACTGGAGACCTCAAAAGTCCGCTTCAAAAGATTGATAGCGTCTCTATCTTTAGCCGTGCCTTGCAGGGTTATCGGCGTTTCAGGCAAATTCACCACGAGGTTGCTTAAGATAATGCCCGGCACGGTCATCGCTCTTATTTCCGTGATAGTGCTGCTCCACATAGGCGTTGACTTTACAATCTCGTCCGTCTTAGAAACTAAATATTTCAGATGCCTTGCTCTTATTTCAAGCTCTGCCGTTTCGGTTGGTATGGGTAAAGAAGAAAAAAGTGCATACTGGTTGCTTAAAGATTGTTGAATAGAGAGCATCATAAACCAGGCTACCAAAAACACCGCTAAGAATATAACGGAAGCCACCGTTGTCATGTCAGCTATGAGGTTGGAGAAAGTTATGGCTTTCTGATATTCATAAGCCTCTTCCGTCCCTACCGGCATCAAGCTTATGAGCGTGTCTTCTTTCCGCGGCAAGGCGCCTCTTACGGCCGCGCCAGCGGCGACGAGCCACTTACCGGCATTGGCTTTTATTTCATTTTGTTCGGCGAAGGGCGAAACAATATCAATTGCCTCGACTTGGAGGTCGTTTATTTTACCTATAGTCTCCGCCGTTTCTTTTTTAAGGGCCACGATTTTGTAAAGCTCTTCGTATTCGCCCTCATAGAAATTAATTATTCTTTTAAGCTCCGCGTTTAATTTCCCTTTGGGGACTGTTTCGTAAGAGATTGTGTGGATGAAGCGCAGGATATTATTTTTTATAACGCCTACGGTCATCCTTTCCGGTTTGTCAAGTAAAACCATTGCCGGTTTGTCGTTTTTTGGCATGACCCTCGCAATACTTAAAAGATGGAACTCTACCGCTACAATCTTGAGGCTGGTTGGTGTTAAAGCAGCAACATATTCGTTAATGACTGACTTAGGTATGGCACCTAAGAGAACTTCATTTTTACCTTCGCCTTC
>CAZHYH010000018.1:4071-5482 GCA_964536655.1 uncultured Candidatus Saccharibacteria bacterium | reverse complement strand
TCGCTGCTTATTTCCAAGCCGGCAACTAACTCTTCCCGAGTAAAAAACTTAACCCAATCCATTTTAGACATTATAACATTATCTTTCATTATCCACAGAGTTCTTTAATTGACACGAGGCAATATGCTATCATTTATCCAAGGTCTCGGGCGACTGGGATGCTTTAAGATAAAAGGTCGCAAATCAATAAAAAGGTCGAAATATCTAAAATTAAAATGATAACTAATAAAAAAGGTTTTACGCTGCTTGAGCTTTTGATCGTAATTGCCATTATCGCTATTTTGTCGGTAGTGCTTATCGTGGCTCTTAACCCGGCGGAAACCCTGAAGAAAACAAGAGATAGCCAGAGAATTTCTGACTTGTCCAGTGTTAAAACAGCTTTGGGTATTTACGTTACTTCTGTCGCTTCTCCTGATTTGGATGCATCTGTCGCTAACTTTTGCTTGACAGGAACCGAGGCTACCGGTCAGATTGCCTACAGCGTTGGGGCGGGCGCGACTGCTTGTGCTACGGTAGTTGTTGCCGGCACTGATACGGGCGCTACCTTTTCTGCCACTGACAATTGTTATAACGTGGCGGCTGGCAGTGAGTCTTTGGTTAACGGGTCGGGTTGGTTGCCGGTTGATTTAACGCAGATTGCTGGCGGTTCTCCGATATCAAATCTTCCAGTTGATCCGATTAGTGATGCTATGACTACAACCCCGAGTAACGCTAAGAAATACTACCGCTATGTTTGCCAAGATGCCTCTCCGGCTTCGGGCAAACCGGCTACAGTGTTTGAAATCAATGCGATTTTGGAAAGCGCGGCTTTTGGGCCGGGTGGCACGGACGATAGATCTAAAAAAGATGGCGGAGATAACGACAACTACTATGAGGTTGGTACTAGTGTAAGGCTTCTAGGTACAGGCACTAACTTCTAAGGGAGTTAGTATGACTTTCAAAAGTCCCGCTAAGTATTCTAATAGCGGGACTTTTGTTTTATAATTTGATTTATGGAAATTCTAATAAAGTTACTAAACTGGTTGCCAAACGTCACTTTGGGCGTGATCTATATTGCCGCCTTGTTGATTTACGTCAAGGGCGTTCTCCGGTTTCTGAATTTTAAGGTTTTAATCGTTGTAACCGTCGCTTTCAAGGTTTTTAATGCCGTTTTGCTCTCGGCGGTGCAGTACTATGTATGGTCTAATCAAGAGTTCACCAAGTTACTTATAAATTCTCCCTTGAGCTCCGAGGTGCCGCTTTCTGATGCGTTGCGCGGAGTATTAGGCCCGATACTAGACAGCAAGTTGGGATATTTCCTTTTTTACTCATGGGGACGTTTCTGGATAAGCGCGCTTCTAACTATTGGCGTAGCATTCGCTTTTTATGTATTTTTAAAGGCGCTTAAAAAATATAACGACAGATTTTTCTA
>CAZHYH010000018.1:0-3971 GCA_964536655.1 uncultured Candidatus Saccharibacteria bacterium | reverse complement strand
GAACTTTTGGGGAAATATTTTGACGTGCCTGCTGTTAATTTAATGACACTTCAAATACCTAAAGAAATAGTCGAATTCATTCCTGAAGCATACGCTAAGTCAGAGCATGTAATTGCCTTTGACTACAACAAAAAGAAAGGTCTTATTAAAGTGGCTATGATTGACCCGGCTGACTATAACGCCATCAACTTTTTAGCTTCTAAACTTAGCGCTAAGATAGAGCCATACATTACCACTATGGAAAGTCTGCGTTACGGCTTAAGGCACTACAAAGAGAGAATCGGAGCGGATTTCAACGAGATTATTCAAGAAAACGTTCAGAAGGTTATTTCCGTATCGGGAGAAGCTGACCTTGCTAAGTTAGCCGAGGCGGTGCCTATCATTGCCATTTTAGACAGTATTATGGAACACGCCGCTCAACTTAGCGCTTCCGATATCCACTTCGAGCCGCTTCCAAGGGAGCTTTTAGTCAGGTATCGCATTGACGGAGTGCTTCATGAAATTTTAAGTTTACCCAAGCCAGTTGACCCGATACTCGTAGCTCGAGTTAAGGTTTTAGCTAATTTACAGATTGACGAGCACCGTATTCCGCAAGACGGTCGGTTCAGATTTGATTTAGAGACAGGTGGCAACGTTGATATAAGGGTAAATATTATGCCGGTAATGAATGGAGAAAAGGTGGAAATGCGTCTTTTAAAAAGCGCTGCTAAACCACTTACTATGGAGGAGCTCGGAGTTTCCAAGGAAGCTAGTGGTATTATAAAAAAGGAAATTACCAAACCTCATGGAATGATTTTAGTGACTGGTCCCACCGGTCACGGTAAGACGACGACGCTTTACGCAATTCTGCATATTTTGAACACGCCGCGTGTAAATATCACTACCATTGAAGACCCGATTGAGTATGAGATTACCAGAGTGAACCAAACGCAGGTTAATGCAAAAGCAGGTATCACTTTCGCGAACGGCTTGCGCAGTCTCTTGCGTCAGAATCCTGACATCATCATGGTCGGTGAAATCCGTGACAATGAGACCGTGGATATTTCCATCCATGCAGCTCTTACCGGTCACTTGGTTTTATCTTCGCTCCACACTAACGATGCTCCTTCGGCTCTGCCGAGACTTTTGGATATGGGCGCGCCCGCTTTTCTTTTAGCCTCTACGGTGAATTTGGTAGTTGCTCAAAGACTGGTGCGGAGAATATGCGAGTCTTGTATTGAGTCTTCCACCATAACTCCTGAAATAGAGCGATTGATACGGGCGCAACTTGCCCTTTCCAACGAGCACCACATTAAAGCTATCCCGAAGATATTGTATAAAGGTAGGGGTTGTAATGTCTGCGGCGGATCTGGTTTTAGGGGACAGATAGGCATATTCGAGGTGTTCATGGTAAGTGAGAATATAAGGCAGCTTTTATTGAGACTCGCTCCGGTAAGCGAAATTAGGTCCAAGGCGATTGAAGAAGGAATGATTACTATGTTTGAAGACGGCTTAAAGAAGGTCGAACGCGGCGTAACTACCATAGAAGAAATACTAAGAGTAGTACGGGAATAGCTCTTAAATAATGTAAAATTTAAAAATCAAAATGGAAAATGACAACGTAAAGTTTTATAATGAATTTAAAAGGAGGTTTTTTAGGATAAAAAACAATTTTAACATTTTAAATTGTCGCTTTGATTTTTGATATTTACACTTTAAATTAACTATGAAGTTTATTTACGAAGCATCGGACGAGAACGGCGTAATAGTAACAGGTGAGTTTGAGGCGAACGGCAAAGCGGAAGTGGTAAGGCATCTTGAAGGGCGCAAGCTTATTCCGGTCAATATTCGTGAGTTTGGAGAGTCTAAAGTTGGACTTTTATCCGCATCGTTTTTTGAACGGGTAACGGCTTTGGATCGTATAATGATGGTAAGAAACCTTTCAGCGGCTATCAAAGCGGGATTGAGCATTATTGAGGCGCTTGATATTATGATTGCCGATACGCAAAAGAAAGTTTTGAAGAGCATTTTGATTAGCGCTAAATCAAATTTGGAAAACGGCCAGCCGCTTTGGAGAACGTTTGAGTCTTACGGTAATCTTTTCCCCATAGTTTTCGTGGGAATGGTCAAGGCGGGAGAATCATCCGGCGAATTGGATAAGACATTAGACGAATTATCAGACCACTTAGCCAGGGAACACACTCTTGCCGGCAGGGTTAAGTCTGCCATGATGTACCCCTTGATGCTTTTGGGAGCCGCTTTTGGCGTTGTCATACTTCTTTTGATTTTCGTTTTGCCAAGACTTTCCAGGACTTTCCAAGCAAGTGACGTTGAGCTACCCTTCATTACCACTTTACTTATAAATATTAGCGCTGCCATAACCTCTAACTGGATCTTAGACGGGGCGATAATATTCTTCTTCCTCTGGTCCTTCTTTTATTTCCGCAAGACCCCCAGAGGCAGGCGTTTTATAAATTGGACTCTTTTTAGAGTCCCTATTGCCAAGGAGCTTGTAAAAAAAGTTGCCTTGATAAGATTTACGAGAACGCTCTCCAGTTTATTGAGGAGCGGTACGCCGATGTTGGAAGCTTTAAATCTATCGTCTGATTCGGTAAGTAACGAGATGTACAAGAAAGTGATTGTTGAGTCTATTCAAAAAGTGAAAAGCGGTGTGCCGCTATCGTCTTCGTTAGAAGCATATCCGAGTTTATTCCCGCGGTTCTTGGTCGGGCTTATGGCGGTTGGTGAAAAAACAGGAACGCTTGACCACACGCTTAGCACCTTTGCCACTTTTTATGATGAGGAGATTGACAACACTCTAAAAACTCTGGTTTCGCTATTGGAGCCGATACTTGTTATTTCTATGGGCGCGATTGTAGCTCTTATCGCCGTCTCGGTGCTTCTGCCAATATACAGACTTTCAAGCGGATTCTTATAACCAAAATGTAAAGTTGAAAAATCAAAGTGGAAAATGACCCATTCAACACGGTTTAGGGTCATCCTGAGCGAAGTCGAACGAATGATAAATCAAAATTATAAAATTTTAACATTTTAAACTGTCATTTTGATTTTTGATATTTACACTTTAAATTTACTGTATGAATAAAAAAGGAATTACTCTTTTAGAAACGCTTCTGGTTATAGGCGTGTTAGCTATATTGGCCGTTACGGGATCCAGTATATACCGCAACTACTCTAAAAACGTTGAGTTGGAAGCTAATGCCAGCGCTATTATTTCAGATTTAAAAAGCGTTCAGTCCAAAGCCATTAACGGAGAAGAGAGATTGAAGTGGGGGATACGTTTTGTAAACGGCACTGATGATTACTACGAGATTTTTAGTACGGCTACGGACTATCTGGGAGGCACTGTTAAAAGAAGAGCCTATCTTACCGACAGAATAACTTTTTCTAGTCCGACTGATGATATTATATTTGATAAGATACGAGGTACGGTGGACGCCCAAAAACAAGTTGTGCTTACTTTTGAGGGGGTCAATAGAATCATTACCGTAACAGCCATCGGCACTATTTATTAGATATGAACCCCGTTAGAAATCGCGGACGCATAAGTGATGAATCAATATGTTAGAGAATACTTTAATTAACAATAAAAATAATAATTATACGCGAACTGATAGTCCGCGTCCTATTTCTAACGGGGTGAATAAACAAAGCGGACAATTATTACTCGAGATACTTATAGCGGTAGTAGCTATAGTAGCCATTGCTGGTTTGGGAGCGCAGCTGGTTTTAGTGGGACAAAAGAGCAATGAGATTACTGGAGATAAAGATACTGCTTTGAAGCTCGTTGAAGAAACTTTTGAAGCGGTTCGGAGTATCGCTACGGAGAATTGGCAGACTGTATATGCGCCCGTAAGTGGTAAAGGGTCGGGGAATCTTTATCATCCGGAACAGCAATCCGGTAAATGGGTTTTAGTTGCTGGCACCCAACCTGTTACAATAAATGGTGTGAATTATACGCGTTCGCTTTA
>CAZHYH010000017.1:5857-11450 GCA_964536655.1 uncultured Candidatus Saccharibacteria bacterium | reverse complement strand
TCCTTCGGGGTTTGCGAAGGTTTTAATTCGGGAGCACGGATAAAAGCCATAAAAAAAGATTACTAATGTTTATCAGTAATCTATTCCGTCCTTAGAAAAACATTATCTAATCTATTTAGCTTCCGAGATATTTGGTTTCTTTCTACCCCAATTATTCCAAAATACAAAAGTTATAAGTACTAACACGCCGACTAAATTGAAATATGCCAAGAACAAATACAGTGGTTGTTCTAATCCGCTAGCCCATAAAAAGTACCAATTAAAAACAAAGCTGATAATTATGACTATCGTGATTGCTACACCTAACCCCTGAGCCCTTTTATACAGAGCAACTACACCCAATATTACTGCGATGGGGATTAGGAAAAAAAAGCCCATAGCACCGAGAATAAGTCCTGCAACAGCAAGGATTAGTGATATAAAACCAAAGTTGCTTCCCGAAAACACAGGATTCTTCATAGAGGCCACCGCATTAGCTACAGATCCAGATGCCGAGTGGCTGACAATTTTTCGGGCATCGGAAATAGCTGAGTGAACGTCATCTATCGGGCATCCGATATTAACAAGAGTTTGAACTATACGCTCTTCACTATAACCGGAGTCTAGAAGTTTTCTAATAGAAGCTATTAGTTTCTGATTTGCCATATAAAAGATTATATAACATCAAAGATGTAATGGGTAGCGCGGCAAAGTAACTATCCCTCTGCTATAAAAGCGAGATCTGGTATATAGATACTCCCTTCTCTCACCTTAATTCTGGTTCTAATATTGTTCACGATACGAGGCTTGATAAAAATCTGATTTTCTGATATACTCAAAGAAGTCTAAGAGATGAGGTCGAGTTTCTAGAAAAATAATAATCATATGAACGGAACAATTAAAAAACTTACGGAAAAAGGATTTGGATTCATCGCCCGCGAAGGCGAAACTAAGGATCTTTTCTTTCATTCCAAAGAATTAAAAGGTGTTACGTTTGACGAACTTAAGGTCGGCGATGCCGTTACCTTTGAGGTCGTTCAAAGCGATAAGGGCCCGGCTGCCACGAACGTATCGCGCGCTTAAGCGCCTGACTCTTTAAAAGCCATCCCGTAGCACTGCGGGATGGTTTTTATTAACATAAGCGAAAACAATGGCAAACAACAACGTCATATTACGGTTCAATAAAGTTTCTTTCAGCTACGGACCCAAAAAGCCAATTATTGATGAGGCTGATTTTTCGTTGCGTGAAGGAACCAAACTCACACTCATGGGCCAGAACGGAGCCGGCAAGAGCACGCTTTTCAATCTCATAACCAAAACCAAAACTCCGGAGGGCGGATTAATATCCATACAAAACGGTCTTAGCGTTGCCATCGCGAAACAGGTAATTCCGGGAGATAAGATGGATTGCACGGTAAAAGAATTTTTTGAAAGCGTATTCGACAAAAAGGTGTATGATGTTGACCCCCGCATCGCGGAGGCCCTTGAAATAGTTCATCTTCCTGTTTCACCGGCCAAAAAAGTACGATCACTATCGGGAGGGCAGCAAGCTCGGCTTCTTCTCGCCTCCGCCCTCATACAACAACCCGATTTATTGCTCCTCGATGAACCTACCAACAATCTTGATGCCGAAGGATTGGCGCGTCTTACTCAATTCCTGGTCGATTATAAAAAAACCTGCATTGTGATATCCCACGACGCGGGATTCTTGAACGCGTTCACGGAAGGCGTGCTCTATCTCGACATCTTTACCCGTAAAATTGAACAGTATACCGGTAATTACTTTAACGTGGTAGAAGAAATAGCCGCTCGTATTAAACGCGAAAAGAGAAAAAATGTCCGCCTGGAGAAAGACATACAACACCGCAAAGAACAGGCTGGCTTCTTTGCTCAAAAGGGCGGGCACATGCGCGACGTAGCTCGCAAGATGAGAGAGAAAATAGAAGAACTCGATGAAGAAAAAGTGGAAATGCGCGAAGAGGACAAAACTATCCGGCGATTTATGATTCCCTGCCAAGAAGACGTCTCGGGAAAAATCATTTCCATACATTCCGTTTCGGTTGCCCAAAACGGTAAATCCGTTAAAAAGAAAATTGAACTTTCTCTGAAACGCAAGAGTCATCTACTCCTCTCCGGCCCAAACGGCATAGGAAAAACAACCCTGCTCCAGGACATCGCTTCAGGCAAATCTTCCAGCTCTCATGTTGAGGAAGGCGTCCGTGTGGGCTACTACAGGCAAGATTTCTCCACTCTTGACTCGAAAGAAACTGTGTATCGCTCGCTCGCTGAAGTAATGCGCGACGGCTCCGAACAGACGCTCCGCTCCGTTGCCGCCGGCTTTCTTTTAAATGCCGATAATTTAAGAAGCACCGTAGGAGATCTCTCAGAGGGTCAAAAGGGCCTTGTCACTTTCGCGCGCCTCGTCCTGCAAAGACCGGGACTTCTCTTACTCGACGAACCTACTAATCATATCAATTTCAGACACCTCCCCGTGATAGCGGGAGCGCTCAATAAATACGAAGGAGCGATGATATTGGTAAGCCACGTTCCGGAATTCGTAAAAAAGATTCGCATCGATGACATTCTCGACCTCGCGGAACTTGCCCCGTAATACAACTGCGATTGCGATTTTTGGCTAACTTGTGCGAAGAACCACTAATCGAGGATTTGTGGTGAACTATAACCGCGAAGCCATAACGAGGTAAAATCGAGTTAGTCTTATCGCAGTTGTTATACGGGGCTTGCGAAAAAAGTGGTAAACCCCGTTACATCCCCACCACAAAGTACAAAGCTTTCATCAATGAATTAAATCTATGCCGGAAACATCCATTCGTAACCGGCCTAAAACCCGTTAGAGATAAGACGCACTTGGGCGTCTGCCGTTCCCTGCGGGAGCGAATCTCTAACGTGGTAAAGGCCTACACTTTCTGGATGTAACGGGGTAAAATAATACATATGAAAAAAATCTATATTATATCGGCTGTTATCGTGCTTCTCGCGGTGGGAATTTATATGGCAGTATCAAAAAAAACAACCGAAAACAATACACACTTTTCGGCAAATATTTCGGCAAACTCCTCAACAGATGAGGCAAAAAACGTCGAAGTAAATGACTCTATAATAAAAAACATGAGCCACATCGTAACTATTAAAACCGATATGGGAGAAATCCGTTTCGCGACCTATGACGCAGATGCGCCCAAGACGGTTGATAATTTCATAACTCTTGCCCAAAAGGGATTCTATGACGGAGTGATTTTTCATAGAGTCATAGACGGATTTATGATTCAGGGGGGAGACCCCACTGGCATGGGAAGTGGCGGCCCGGGATACGCTTTTGAGGACGAACTTAATCCGCAAACCGATTCCTACAAAGAAGGTTATAAAAAGGGTGTGGTTGCCATGGCTAATTCGGGACCGAATACAAACGGCAGTCAGTTCTTTATTATGGTTGCCGACTATCCTTTGCAGAATAAATACACAATCTTCGGGAGAGTAATCTCCGGACAGGAAGTTGCAGACGCGATTGCCAAGTCCAAAACCGATTCAAGCGATCGTCCCCTTTCTCCAGTAGTGATGGAAAAAGTAACAGTATCGGCTTCGGATAACCAATAGGCAATAATCACTTCAAATACTTATTGATATTCTCCAAGTGTTCCTCGTAGGTCACGGCGCAGTGGATCTGCCTGTCGTTGCCGTGCAGATAATAAAAGCATTTAGTTTCTTCAGGATAAAGCGCCGCCTCAATAGCATTAATGCCGGGGTTAGCTATGGGGCGCGGCGGCAGTCCTTTATATAAATAAGTGTTGTAAGGCGAATCAATGTTTTTATCTTCCGGCCTTATCGGCGCCCACCAACCGCTGCCAGTATCCCCCCTCGCGTACTGCACCGTAGCGTCAATATCTAACTTCGTATCGCTAAGCAACCTATTCCAAATTACGCCGGCAATAAGCGGCATATCGTCTTTGTCCGCCGCTTCCCGCTGAACAATAGAAGCAATCTTCAATGCCGTAGTCCACTTTACGTTCTCTTTAGCAAGCTCGTCGGTGTAAGGAGCTAATTTCTCGTTGAATCGGTTCAAAAGCCGCTCGGCGACTTTCGCGGGCTCGTCATCCACCGGAATCAAGTAAGTATCGGGGAAATAAACCCCTTCCACATAATCCGCCTTGGCGGCAGTATATTCCGTAATCCATTTTCCCCTTTCTTCGTCGCTCCAACCAAACCTTCCGGCAAATATTTCGGCAATCTCCTCCTTCCTCAAACCTTCCGGAATAACTATCCAAACTTCATCGGGATTCTTCAGTTTCTCCAATACTTTGAAAACATTCCATCCTTTAGCCAAAATATAAGCCCCAGATTCAATGCGATTACTCATTCTGGAAATCGCAAGTAAAAAATACAAAGCGGTTTCGCTTCTGATAACTCCCTGCTCATGAAGGTAACGCAGAGATTCTTTTACCGTTTCCCTATCTCCTTCTGCGGCAAGAGGTATTACCAAGCGCACTGTCTCGCCGTCCGCCCCGCCTGGAGCCCTAAAAAGAAATATAAAAACGCCGATGATTATTAAGACGGCTGCAGCCGAAAAAATTAGCTTCTTGCTCATAACTATCGGCATCAAAGTAATTTTAGTTTATTGCCGTCTTAATAAGCAATCATCGGAGCCCTCAGATTGATTAATATGTTATAATAACATCAGGCTATTCAATTAAAAGGTCGCAAATAAACAAACCTCGAGACAATGATGCATAAAGTTACTTTTACGCTTCTTATCGTCGGAGGTCTTAACTGGCTATTAGAAGCTTTCGGTTGGGGTATTGGTCAGTTCCTGCCGCCCGTGTTAGCGCAAACCGTGTATGTCGTCATCGGACTATCAGCCGTCTACGAGCTATTAATGCGTAAGAAAAACCTCAAAGCGGGCAGCCCTGGCGCACAGCAATAATCTAGACGCAATTTACTAAAAAGACCCCTGAACTATGTCGAAGGGGTCTTTTTAGTCCCAAGATGTATAATAAAATTATGACTAAATTCATAAAATGGTTAATAATTTTCGTCGGCGGAGCGATAGTGCTGGCTTTTATAATAAGTTTAATCGCCGCGTTTAAATTAACTTCCGATTTCAAAAATATAGTAGACAAAATCAAGCCGGTTGACTTTGAAACTTGCGCGGCTTTAGGGAACCCCGTTATGGAAAGCTATCCGCGGCAGTGCAAGTCGGAAGAACAAACGTTTGCCGAAAATGTCGGCAATGAAGTTGAAAAAATGGATTTGGTGCGCCTATCCACTCCCCGTCCGAATGAAATCGTAAAGAGTCCTCTTGCGGTAGAAGGCGAAGCGAGAGGAAATTGGTTTTTTGAGACATCGTTCCCAGTGAAAATTTGGGATATAACGGGAAAAGAGATAGCCCGCGGCATCACCCAAGCGCAAGGAGAGTGGATGACGGAAGAATTTGTGCCGTTCAAAGTCACGCTGGAATTTGAGACGCCGGCGATAAAAAAAGGTTTATTAATTTTGGAGAAAGATAATCCTTCGGGGCTCCCCGAGAACGCGGATAGTTTAAGAATACCGGTGAGATTTTAATAAAAAATCAGCCCCGATTTGGGGCTGATTTTAGTTT
>CAZHYH010000017.1:0-5757 GCA_964536655.1 uncultured Candidatus Saccharibacteria bacterium | reverse complement strand
GTTTAGCGATTTCTCATCCCTCCCCCTCGATTGCCCATCCTTTCACGGTGGCAATTGCGACAGAGAAGCTGGCTGAGTCTAGATGGATCTGGTTCAAACGGTAGTTCCGTTATCGCAGTTCCACATTTGGAGCACTTCCAGTCACCCTGGAACATCTTGCGCTCAAAACCGCCTGTAGTGTCTTGCATCTTACCTCTTTTTCTTTTTCGTACCTTTTGAAACTCGAGGCAAAACGCATAACTTTACGATTTTAGCGCTCGAATCTACTGGTACTTATTATATTAAGGATTAATTTTTGTGTCAAGTTTGGGATAATTTATCTTTAATTATCCCGTTTAAGATTTTCTTAACTCCTTCAATACTGTCCCAATCGTAAATGGAAATCGCAATTGGAGAAAGTTTTATTTTCTTCAAAGCCAACATCCTCTTTTTTAAGATGTCCGGAGACACGGCGTCGCTTTTGCTTAAAAACACATACTCTTTTTTCTCTAAAAGCGCCTTGCTGTACTTACCAAGTTCTTTTTTCACGACTTTATAATCGTTCGCGGGAGTTTCCGACTCAGCTGAAATAAAATGGAAGATTATTCTCGTGCGTTCTACGTGGCGAAGAAATTTGACTCCCAAACCCTTGCCGGAAGAAGCGCCTTCGATAAGGCCGGGAATGTCAGCCAGAATAATGTCGTAATAAACTCCTAAGTTCGGCTCGAGAGTGGTAAACGGATAATTTGCCACCTTGCTCCTTGCCGCAGTTAATTCGTTTAATAGGCTCGATTTACCAATATTGGGCAAGCCGACGAATCCAACATCGGCAATGAGTTTCAGCTCCAGTCTTAAATCAAAAGACTCTCCAGGCAATCCGCTTTGGAACTGTTTGGGACTCGTGTTCTTGGAAGACCGAAAAAGAAAATTACCCTTGCCGCCATGCCCGCCTTTGGCTATTACAACGCGCTCGCCAACCTTTGTTATTTCCTGGACATCCCCCGTAGCCAGATTGCGCAAAACCGTGCCAATCGGAACTTTCAAAACAAGATCCTTGCCGTCGGAACCGTCAACGAATTGCGGTCTTCCGTCTCCTCCGTCCTCGGATGACAAGTCCTTTTTAAACCGAAATTGATTCAAGGCGGTTAAATCAGATACGCCGTGAACATAAACGTTGCCTCCGTTTCCGCCGCTTCCGCCAGCGGGCCCCAAAGCGTTCAAGTTCTTATTGTAAGCCACAGCGCCTTTCCCGCCCTTGCCGGAGGAAACTTTAATTGTTACATCATCAACTAACATCCGTTTACTTTTACCATAGAAAACTTATATTTTAAACTGTAAGTATACTATGATACTGATCAGTACTATGGTATACTTCCTGTCTTTATTAACATTTAATCTAATTTCACTGCGTCCTCAATTTTATACTTGCCTATTTTTGTTCGTCTCAATTTACTCAAAGTAGCAGGAAAACCAAGCTTTCTCCCAATCTCCTCCGCGATAGACCTTATGTAAGTGCCGCTCGTAACTTCAAGGACTAACTCCAAGACATAACAACTTTCCGACTTAGAACATCTTTTAAACACTACGTTCAGAACCTCCATCTCTTTCTCGGGCGGATTAACTTGCTTGCCCGCTCGCGCCAATTTATAAAGTCTTTCTCCCTTCACCTTGACAGCGGAGTAGATTGGCACCCTAAGAAGCAGTTTCCCTTTTAAATTATCAACAACTTCCTTAGCTTTTTTGATATCCAAATCGGTAACCTTTTTACTCTCTAAAATTTCTCCTTCTAAATCGCCTGTTGCCGTCCTTACTCCCAAAAGAACACTCGCTTCATAAGTTTTGGGCAATCCGATAAGTTCTTTGAGCTTTTTAGTTCCGGCATCAACCCCTATAATCATAAGTCCGGTGGCTAAGGGATCTAAGGTGCCCGAATGCCCCATACGCCAGCCTGCGGAGCCGCGTTTCGCGCCTGTTTTTTTTCTTAAGAAACGAATAATATCAAAGGAGCTCATGCCTTTGGGTTTATCTATTAAAATTATTTCCCTTCGCTCCATACTTCTTATATTATATAAGATATACATTGAGAAAAGGTTAATATGACTTTGGGCATGTTTTCAAACATATAAATATAAAAAGATGATAAAAACATTTTAAAAAGCCCGTCTACGTTGTAATAATAGTCGCGATAATTATTGTTGGCGCCTATTTCCTGTTTGGCAGGGGCGGTGGCCCGAGTTATGAGTTCGTGGTTGCAACAAGGGGCACGGTAGCTCAAGAGGTGAGCATCACCGGAAACGTAAAGCCGGTGGAGAATGTCAATTTGGCATTTGAAAAAAGCGATACGCAAGAAAGAGCTTCAGTTCACCCCAAAGCTTAAACCGGGGCAAAGTATCTTAAACAGAGTAAGCCCACAGAGGTAAGGACGAAAAACCTTTTTTAGTAATCGGCAAGAAACGGCTGGAAGCTATTATTGATTTTGATTTTAATCGGCTCTACGCTTTCTATTTTCTTATCCTTCACGATCGCTCTAAGGATTATTCCCCTCATGGTTTCCTCTGAAAAATTCTGGTCAAAAACGAAATTCCCCAAGCTATAAGCTATAAATCCGTTGCCATACTTTTCCACCCCTTGAACGATGTGCGGATGATGGCCAATAATTAAATCGGCTCCTGCGTCAATAAGCGCGTGCGCCATTGTTTTTTGGTAATCATCCGGTACGGTATCGTATTCATTGCCCCAATGGAAAGAAACGATGACTATGTCCGCTAAGGTCTTAGAGGTTTGTATGTCCGCTACGGCAGTTTCAATTTCTAAAAACGATGTGGCGGGCGTTGCCTCTTTAGAACCTGAAATTGGCGGCACAAGACCGGTATACGCCAAATAAGCTAATTTGGTGTCTCCCACGACTTTAATCGCCGGCTCATGAGCTTTTTTATAGTTAAGTCCGCCGCCGACGGGACTTATGCCAATAGATTCCAAAATCTGGATAGTATCTATAAAGGCTTCTCTGCCATAATCCCAAATATGATTATTAGCCAAAGAAAGAACGTCAAAACCGGCGTAAACGAGTCCTTCTGCAACTTTAGGATTAGCTCTAAATGAGTAAATACTGCCTACATTAGTTCCATGAGAAGAAATGGGGCCTTCCAAATTACCGAAGGTGAGATCAGCGCTCCTCAAGAATTCAGCGGTCTCTAGAAAGGGATATTCCCAATTGCCTGATTTTTCCATCATAGCGCCCACAGCCCTGCTTAACATAATATCTCCTACAAAAAGGAGGGTTATTTTTTTAGTAAGGATGTCTTTCTGAACTACTTCGGCAACAAATTTATCATTACGTACGGACTCCGCTCCGCCGGGCAATAATAAAACAACTAATACGAGGATAACCGAAAGTCCTAAAAATATTAGTGAATTTCTTCTTTCTTTTCTTTTAAGAAAGTCCTCCATTGTTCAAAAAATTCCACGAAAACTTGAATAGGAGTTTCAATAAGAAAATTAAAAATAAAAATTATGGCGTTGTAGCGAACGAGCTGGCGAGAAGACCATCTGCCGACCTCAATAACAGGAAGAAAAAAGAAATCTAGCATACCAAAGATAAAACCTGTCTTTACTTCTCCTATCATAAGTTCCCTGCCGCGTTGCTGGATTTTGGTGCCGGCGAAAGCCACGAGAGAAATAAAGAAAAGAAAAACTATAATGGAGAACGGTCCAAAGCTAAAGCGCCACAGGAACCATGATATTAAACCGAAAGACAAGAGAAAGCTCGCCAGGTAAAAAAGCTTGAAAAAAGCTTTTGCAAAGAACCTTTGCCTTTTAGGCAAAGCAACATAATGAGCGCTTCTTTCTCCGCCGCTTATCAAAGCCTTAACCTCGCCTTTTACCTTCTCAAAATTATCATTAGAAGTCACCTTCACGGTGTTAATAAGAAACACCATCAAAAGAGGCGGGACTAAAACGCTTACCGATATGGCCGTATAATTGAAAGACCCTTGCAGATACTTGTCTATCGGAAGCTCCAGAGCCAAGACCGTAAGCACTTTAGTAAGGAAAATAGAAACCGTGCTGTAGAATGCGGCTCTTCTTATCCTCCCTTTTAACCTTGCTAACCTGGCTTTATAAGCCTCGTTAATTTTAACGTCCAGTTTATCCGGCACCTCGGCAACTTCCTCAAAACCTTGAGGATTTTTGGAGATCACGTCTCCTAAAATAAGATACGGCGTGTCGTAACGCTCTGCCGCCTTATAAAAGTTTTCGGCTAAAGGATGTTTCAGCGTCCTCGTAATAACGTCTCTAACCTCTAAAATATGGGCAGCCACGTGTAAAAGAGTCGGCTCCGAAGGAGTATGCCAATCACGATAAAGCCTTTCAAAAAGGTGGTAACTCACAACGGCATCGTCCATCTTGAATAAGGCGCGATGAACCGCAACGTGAACCTGCAGCTTCAATTCGTCTTCTCCAATGATTTTCTTGTCTTCCTCGCGCAGTTTTATCCGCCCCAGAAGATCTTCAGTCATAAACATAATAAGACCGATCTCTTTTTCGTGCGGATCAAGAGTAATTTCAATCTCATAGGAGGCCATCTGCATAAACCAGTTTTCAAGTTTTGCCTTATCCTTGCCTCCGCTAACCAATCCCTTCTCTAAAATAAAAACGTATTTATTGATAACATTTCTGGTTTCCTCGATTTTGCTTATAGGAATTGTTCCGTTAGGAAAATGGCCTCCTCTCACGAGTTCTTTCAAAAACTGTTCAGACGCGTCTTCCCCATCACTCTCCAAAAGCAAACCCTTTTTAAAAAGCATCCTTCTTTTTAAGACGCGCTCAATTGCGGTCTTCCTGAGGACATGTTCTTCCCGCCAATCCACGATGCCTCTTATCCTTTCATAGAATGATGCGACTCTAGCGGCCACCTCATCTACAATAATCACTTCCGTCTCACTTTGAGGCAAGTTTTTTTGGCTCGCAGTTTTATTAATTTCTACTAATTTCTTTATAGAATCGGATAAATTGCCCATAAAAATACGTGTTTAACACGCCTTTACAGTTTAACGCTAAAAGCCCGATTAGCCAATTTATTGGTTATAGACACCTGCTGAAACCACAGCTTTTACAACTAATGCATCCTTCAGCCATAACTAAGGGCGAGCCGCAGTCAGGGCAACCGGGCATAAACCCGTAATCAGCGATAGTTTTATTTTTTATTTCAGGATGTCCTCCGCTCAATGAAGGAAACGAATTGGTCTGTTCTTTGTTAACGGTTACTTCCACGGGATTGATTTCAAAAAGTCTCGCGCCGTTATTTTTAACGTGTTCTTCCAAAATTTGTCCGATAGCATCGGGCAAGGAAAGAATTGTGCCCTTGGCAGTCAAAGTCGGCATCGGTCCGCGAATGCCCTTAAGGTCGCTTATAATTTCTTCCACTTTAATGCCGGAACGCAAGGCTAAAGAAATTAGCCGACAGATAGCTTCGGATTGCTCTTGGAAAAAGCCGCCGCTCTTGCCGATTGTGGCAAAAATTTCGAATGGTATTCCGTTATCGTCATTATTCACGGTGATGTAAAGATTGCCGTAACCTGTTTTTACCTTGTAAGTTTTGCCAGATAAAGTTTCCGGTCTTACCCTGGGTTCAAGACGGTCTCTATCAATTGCCAAATCAAGCGATTGTTCTTTTTCTTTTTCTTTTTTCCGCGGGTCTACGGTAGTGGAAGTAATATTCTCGCCAGTTCCTAAATTCAATATTTGAACATTACGGCTGCCATCTCTGTAAACCGTGCA
>CAZHYH010000016.1:8336-12081 GCA_964536655.1 uncultured Candidatus Saccharibacteria bacterium | reverse complement strand
GCACAATGATATTACAGAGAGGAATTTTTCCTACCTGTTGATGGGCGGCTTCAATAGCCGCCCATTCTAAAGGTACTATTGCCTAAAAAATTATTCGGTTTTTACTTTAACCTTCCGGCTTTTATTCCTGTAAATCTTAGGAAGATGGATGGTTAAGATACCGCTTTTAATATTGGAGTAAGCTTTGTCGGGATCTATTTCCTGCGGCAATATGATTGAACGGGAAAACTTCCCCCAAAAACATTCCTGATAAAAGTAATCGGCCTCGTCTACCCTTTGCTCTCTTTTCCTTTCACCTCTAACCGTAACCGATTCACTCGTAACGTCTATGTCTATGTTTTCCGGTTCCACGCCCGCGATTGTTGACTCAACTATAATCTCGTCCGGCGTCTGATAAACGTCAACCGTAAGTTGGCCCTCCGTTTCCTCGTTGATATCAGGTGTTAAATTTTTATCCTTTTCCGTCATCTTCCTTTATTATATCAAAATCATAGAAGATAAAGAAGGAAGCGAAGATGAGGATAGCGGTGGCGTAGACCGGAGCCATGCTGAATTTGAAGATAAGATAGTTAAATCCGGCGTGTAGGAACACGGCTATGATAAGACCAAACAACAGCTTTCTCTTTGCCCAGTAGAAGCCGACAAACCCAGAAGCTAAGGCATGAAGAAGGGTAGCGCCCACTGCTCGGAGCACTATAATCTCGAAGATAATGTTGGAATTTTTCTGGAGGAGAAATAAAGTGTTCTCAATAGCGGAGAACCCCAAGGCGCCGGTAATCATGTAAATCATATAGTCAACCGGTTCATCGAGATATTTGCTGCCTTTTACGGCCACATAGACTGCCGCAAATTTCACAAATTCCTCTATAAAAGAGAGGATTAAGAAAGACGACTTACTTGTGTCCTGGATGTTAAATCTGGTAAAAGCCGTATCTTGAAGAATAATTTGAATGGCGGCGGCGGCAGCTGCTGAAAGGATGCCAGCGATAAAAACTTTTAAAACCATTTTCTTAGGTTCAGGATGAATGCGGTCTTCAAGCAGGAAGAATATTAACCAAGCTATTGCCGGGAGAAAGCCTAATGCTAAGGGGATTAACCAATTAAGGGTTACCATTTCTCTACAATAAGCATTTTCGTCTTATTTTTTTTGTTAGGTAAGCGGCTCCAAACTTCTTCGCTTACGAAGGGCACAAATGGATGAAGCATCTTCAACGACGACTTTAATATTGTCATAAGGACTTCTTGGGCAGCGGCTCTATCGGCTTCATTATTGCTCGAGAGTCTTGGTTTCATTTCCTCAAGGACTTTATTAGCAAAAGTATGCCAGAAATAGTGATAAAGAGTTTCAGCCGCGCGATTTAAGTCATACTTATCCAAAAACTTTTCTACCTTTTTCTTAGTGTGAGTGAACTCTTGCAAGTATTTTTTGTCTTTAGCGGTAAACTTAGGTTTTATTTTTGTCGGCTGATAATTCATTATCACAAACCTGGAGGCGTTCCATATCTTAGTGGTGAAATTCCTATAACTTCTTACTTTATCCTCTGATAGTTTCATATCACTTCCAGGACCGGCCCCGATAATAAGAGATAGGCGAGTGGCATCTGCTCCAAATTTATCCACCATCTCTAAAGGATTCATGATATTGCCCAAAGATTTACTCATTTTTCTGCCCTGCCTGTCTCTTATCAGTCCTTGGAGATAAACTTTTTCAAAAGGAATGTCGCCCAATAAAAATCCGCTCATTAAAATCATTCTGGCTACCCAGAAAAAGATTATATCGTAGGCAGTCTCAAGAATACTTGTCGGATGGTATGTTTTAAAATCTGCAGTTTTTTCGGGCCAACCTAAAGTTGAAAAAGTCCAAAGTCCCGAGGAAAACCAAGTGTCTAATGTATCGGGGTCTTGTTCCCAACCATCGCCTTTAGGAGCTTCGATACCACAATACACTTCTTGATTCCTATACCACACAGGGATTCTATGCCCGAACCAAATCTGTCTTGATATGCACCAATCACGCAGGTTATCCACCCAATTGAAGTATATTTTTTCAAAGCGTTCTGGGATGATGCCAATTTGTCCGTTTTTTATCGTTTTGCGCATAATCTCCTTAAGGGTTGTTTTAGATCCGCTCCTTATGCCCTTAATCCTTGAGTTCTTTAAAACAAAAGGTTTATTAACATCAACGAACCATTGAAGCTTGATTTGCGGCTCAACTACGGCGCCAGTTCTTTCCGCAGTGGCAATTTGGTGGACATAAGGCTCTTCTTTTACTAGTAATCCTTTGGCGCGCAGTTTTTCAACAATAAGAGGGCGTGCTTTTGTAATGTGAGTGCCCACAAATTCACCGGCTATTGGCAAAAGTTTACCTCGCTCATCGATAATCTGCTCTACGTCCAAGTTGTGGCGCTTCGCGATATCAAAGTCAACGATGCTGTGCCACGGGGTTATAGTCATAACACCCGTTCCAAATTTCATATCAATTACTTCATCTTTTATGATAGTTGCGACAATGGGCCCGTTAATCCATTCCAGATTAATTTTATCTCCGTGCTTATATTGTTTATAGCGCTTATCGTTTGGATGCATCACTACGTATTTGTCCCCAAATTTTGTTTCTGGCCTCGCAGTGCCTATTACAAACGGACCGTATTGGAAATAATAAAAATTAGTTTTTTCTTCAACGTAAATGATTTCGTCGTCCGAAATTGTTGTTTGCCCTTTTGGGTCCCAGTTAACAATCCGGTCTCCGCGATAAATTAGTTCCGTATCATACATCTTCTTAAAAGCCGTGCGCACCGCAAAATTTCTTTCTTTATCCAATGTATATGCTTCTCTGCTCCAATCAACGGACGCACCCATTCGTCTTACTTGATTAGCAATCGTATCGTGACTTTCCTTAGCAAAAGCTTCAATTCTTCTCAATAATTCTTCGCGCCCCAAATCATACCTGCTTTTATTTTCCTCTTTAGAAATCTTTTTTTCTACGACCGATTGCGTCGCAATGGCCGCATGATCGGTTCCTGGCAACCAAAGGGTTTTCAAACCTCTCATTCTGGCATAGCGAACCATAATGTCCTCTATTGCAAGCACTGCCGCGTGGCCCATGTGCAAAGTACCAGTTACATTAGGTGGGGGAAGTACTATAGAGAAGCTTTTGGCGGATTTCTTGGTTATGCTTTTTTTAAGGCAAACATCCGGGTTAAAAAAACCGGATTTCTCCCACTTCTCGTAAATTTTCTTTTCAAGATTTTGGGAATCAAAGCGCGTTTCCATCTTTTAATCTTAAATCTAAAGTCTCAAATCTCAAAATTAGCTTGTTAGTTTCATTAGCTTGCTGTTTTATTCAAAATTAAAAGATCAAAATGGAAAATGACAATGATAAAATTACAAAATTTTAACATTTTACATTGCAATTTTGATTTTTGATATTTACACTTTAAAATAAACTCTGAAGCAACATGATTGTCGTCCTGCATAATATTCGCAGTCTGTATAACGTAGGGTCAATTTTTAGGACCGCTGACGCCGTGGCAGCCGAAAAAATTTACCTTTGCGGCATAACTCCTAAGCCGGTTGATGAATTTGGTAAGCCGAGAAGTCAACTTATTAAGGTTTCTTTGGGCGCGGAAAAATATGTGCCTTGGGAGAAGGTGAAATTGACAACCCGGCTAATAGACAGGCTCAAAAAAGACGGTTACAAAGTCTTATCGGTGGAACAAAACAAAAATTCAATCCCGTATTATAA
>CAZHYH010000016.1:0-8236 GCA_964536655.1 uncultured Candidatus Saccharibacteria bacterium | reverse complement strand
TTGGTGCTGGGAAGTGAAGTTAATGGGTTGTCGCAGTCAATTTTAAAAAAATCGGACAAAATTTTAGAAATTCCCATGTTCGGCAAGAAGGAATCTTTAAATGTTTCAGTTGCTTTCGGTATCGTAGCTTATTATTTAACTTTTGGTTATAATAAATAACAGATGAGCAAACAACTTCGCATTGCGCAAGTTGCTCCTCTCTGGATTCCTGTGCCGCCAAGGACGTACGGCGGCATTGAATTAATGCTGTCACTCTTGACCGAGGAACTGGTTGCGCGCGAACACAAAGTTACACTTTTCGCTTCCGGCGATTCCAAGACGAAAGCGGAATTAGTCGCTCCCACTTCCACTGGCCTTTGGTTGAGAAAAGTGAGGAGTCCCCATGCCGTTATTGAGGTTCTTCTTAAGGAAGTTCATAACAGACGGCACGATTTTGATTTGATTCACAATCACGCTGATTTTTTTATGTTCCCTTTGGCTATAATGGACGACGGCACCCCTATTTTGACCACTCTTCACCGTCCGATTGACGATGCCGAGGCGCAAGCCATTAAGGCCTATCCCAATAAATATTTCTGCGCCATTTCCGAAGACCAGAAAAAATCTGCCCAGGACCGCGGCATTGAAATTACGGGCGTTGTACACAACGGAATAAATATCAGTCAATACAAATTCAGCAACTGGCCGGATGATTATTTCATGTATTTAGGAAGATTGAACGAGGAGAAAGGCGTCGTGGATGCCATAGAAGTAGCTAAACGCGCCCAAGTGCCTCTCGTTGTCGCGGGGAACATCGTTGGCGGTGATGAGTGGAATTATTTTTTTCATAAAGTTCAGCCTGAACTTAATAGCGAGCATATACGTTTCGTGGGGCAAGTCGATTTTAACGAAAAAGTGAGGCTTTTGAGAGGTGCTAGGGGCTTGCTTTTCCCGATCCACAGACGCGAGCCATTCGGTTTGGTGATGATAGAAGCAATGGCCTGCGGCACGCCGGTTATCGCCTACGGCAGGGGCTCTGTTCATGAAGTGGTGAAAGATAATGAGACCGGTTTTATTGTAAATTCAAAGGAAGAGATGATAGATACAATTCTTCATAAGGCGCATAAAATAAAAAGAGCTGATTGCCGGGATCACGTAGAAAAGAATTTCACTCTTCAAAAAATGGTAGATACCTACGAAGGGATCTACGAGAAAATACTTTCGGAATGAGAAAATTAAGAATTGCTCAAGTAGCGCCACTATGGATACCAATTCCGCCAGAGAAATACGGCGGTATAGAAAGAATAGTGGCTGTACTCTGCGATGTCTTGGTAGACAGGGGCCACGACGTTACTCTTTTTGCTTCCCCGGGCTCTAAAACCAAAGCTAAACTCGTTTCCGTTTTTGACAAACCGCTTCTTGAAGCCAACATACCTTGGTCAAATCCGATTTGGAACTTAAGAAATTTATCCAAAGCTTATGAGGCCGCAAGCCGCGGAGAGTTTGATATTATTCATACTCATTTAGATATTTGGTCGCTTTTCTTTCACAATCTGACTCAAATTCCCACGATTCACACAATGCATAATCCACTTTATCGCACGAACGCCGATGCTAATAAGGACGATCGTTTGCGTCTGTTTACGGAAGAAGCCGGTAATCTGAATATGGTTTTCATAAGCCAATCGGCTCGCGATCAGGCAATGGTGGAGTTCCCGGAGAATAAAGTGCGTGTAATTTACAACGGAATTGATATGAGCCATTTTGAATTTAATCCACGGGGTAGCGACCACTTTGTTTGGATTGCGCGGATGAACAAACACAAGGGGGTGGAAAACGCCATTGCTGCCGCGGAAAAACTCGGGGTAAAGCTTTTACTTGCCGGCCGTGTGGATTCCACTCAACAAGAATATTTTGATACTTATATCAAGCCGCACTTGAATGACAAAATTCAGTATGTGGGAGAGTTATCCGAAATGGAGCTCTCCGGTTTCTATGGCAATGCCAAAGCGCTCCTCTACCCAATTGAATGGGAAGAACCCTTTGGTTTGGTAGTTGCGGAAGCAATGGCCTGCGGCACGCCGGTTATCGCTTATCGCCGCGGCTCCATGCCAGAACTTATAGAAAACGGCAAGACCGGTTTCGTGATTGAGAGCGATATAGAAAAACTTGTTGAAGCTATGAAGAAAGTCAATGAGATTGATAGGCCCTACGTTCGCAAGAGGACGGAAGAGAAATTTAGCAAAGAAAGGATGGTGGATAATTACGAGAGAACTTATTTCGAGCTTATAGAAAAAAAAGAGATATAAATATGTTTCCCAAGGATAAAGTTCAAGGGGATATCGAAACTTTGCTTGATCCGGAATACGGTTACGTAAGAGCCGGCTACCCGAAGTTTATGCGGCTCTTTGGCAGAGACTCTCTTATTGTTGCCTGGCAGATGCTAAATATTAAGCCGGACGTTTGCCGTTCTACGCTAGAGATTCTATCGAAACTTCAAGGCAAGAAATTCGACAGCCACACCGAAGAAGAGCCTGGCAGAATAATTCACGAGACCGATTTAAGACTGGCTCATCACCCGGGAAATCCAGAGATACCCTTTCCTTATTATGGCTCGATAGATTCCACCGCGCTTTATGTGATTATGTTCGGCAAGTATTTTAAGAAGACGGGAGATAAAGAGTTTGTTCAAAATCACGCTGCCAATATAAAAAATGCGGTGGAATGGATCTTGAGAAAGATTAAGGAAGACAGTTCGGGTTTTGTAAGATACGGCATGAAGAAAGAGAAATGGCAGGTGTTGCACCAGGGATGGAAAGACTCATACGAGAATCATTTAGCTATTGATTTCTCAGTCGCCGTTGTGGAGGTGCAAGGATATGTTTACCTTGCTCTTACAACGGCCGCTGGGCTGCTAAACGACCAGTCGCTTTTTAAAGAAGCGCAGAACCTAAAAGAAAGATTCAATGACTTGTTCTGGATGCCGGATTTGCATTACTTCGCTTTAGCCTTAGATGGGAAGGATAGGCAAAGACGCGCCGTTACTTCAAACCCGGGACATTTGCTTTTTACCGGCGTTTTAGACAAAGACCGCGCGAATTATGTGGTCTCACGGATTATCGAACCGGATATGTTTACCGCTTACGGCATAAGGACGCATTCTTCTAAGGAGCCGGATTTTAATTATAAAAGTTACCACCTGGGGTCCATTTGGCCACACGATAATTGGATGATTGCGGAAGGATGTAAAGAAATGGGTTACAATGAAGTATATAAGAGAATTCGCCAAGCGATCCTGAAGGCGTATGAAGAGTTTGGTTATATCACGGAACAGTATGGCGTGACTCCCCTCGGCAAACTGGAGGATATCCCTACCGCTTGCCGGCCTCAAGCTTGGGCATCTGCCGCGGTCTTGGAGTTTCTAACTAACAAAGTATGAAAAATAAATTAAAAATAGCTACAGTCGTTACCGGACGTTTCACTACGCCTCCTCCAGAGGGTATAGTTTACGCTCCGATGGATGTGGCTGTAGATGTTAGTGAAGGGTTGGTTAAAAGAGGACACTCGGTTGATTTCTACGCGCCTGAAGATTCAAAAGCTAATGTTACAAGGATGATTAATTGTGGGCTAAAGCCTTTAAACCAAGACGGCGGCCATCCTATTCTTAAGTTGCCAAATGTAGGTGGTGCTGAGCAGAATAAGATTTTCAATCTTTGGGACCAATACTTACTTGCTCAAATGTTTAAAGAAGCGGAGAAAGGAAACTACGATATCTTACATATCCATCCAGTCGATAGAGCCCTGCCGTTAGCCCTTTCTCATTCTAAAGTTCCGGTAGTCTATACCCTTCACGACCCCATATGCCCGTGGCGCGCCGAAATATTTAAAATATTCGCGAGCCCCAATCAGTTTTACGTTTCCATAAGCGATAGCCAGCGTCTGCCCGCGCCTCATCTCAACTATATCTCGACTGTTTACAACGGTGTCCGCTTGGATGAGTTCCCATTCTCCGATAAGCACGATGATCACCTGCTATTTGTCGGCCGTCTTCATCCGGAAAAGGGCGTGGCTGAAGCTGTTCAAGCCGCCTTGAAAGCCGATGAAAGATTAATAATCGTTGGTCCGCCGGTTACGGGCGAATACTGGGATACGAAAGTTAAGCCGTTTATCGGAGATAAGATTGAATATGTCGGCTATGTGCCGAGAGAAGAGCTTTTTAAATATTACCAGAAAGCAAAAGCGGTGCTTGTGCCCATTATGTGGGAAGAACCATTCGGTCTCATTATGACGGAGGCCATGGCCTGCGGCGCGCCGATTGTGGCTTTTAGGCGAGGATCTGTACCGGAAATAATTGAAGACGGTAGAAATGGATTTATTGTAAATAATGTAGACGAAATGGCGGAAGCAATTAAAAAAGTAGATACCATTTCCCGCAAGGAATGCCGCAGGACAGTGGAAGAGAAGTTCGCTATCGAAAAGATGGTTGATGGATACGAAGCCGCTTTTGAGAAAATTATTACTTCTTTCAAGAAATAACCTCTTTCTATGTTCAAGTGGGTGAAAATAATCTTAGTAATAATTTTACTTGCCGCTTTTGCTTTTCTTATTAGAGAATATGGTTTTGACCTGGGAGGCAGTGATGTTTTTGAAGTTATCCTGAAAGGGGAGAAATTTATGGTGGAAGCGGCTGACACTCCGGCGGAACGCATGCAAGGACTCTCCGGAAGGAGTGGCTTAAGCGTGAATGAAGGGATGCTCTTCACTTTTGACAAACCGGATGCGCACGGTTTTTGGATGAAAGATATGAAATTTCCCATAGACATTATTTGGATAAGCAACAATGAAGTGATTTACGTATCAAGCAATCTGAATCCCGATTCATATCCAACAATCTTTAGCCCACCGGAACCCGTGAGCCAGGTTTTAGAAGTGAAAGCCGGCACCGCCTTTCGACTTAATGTCGTAGAAGGCGATAAGGTTTTTATAAATGGACAATAGTAGAATACTGGGGTTACGCAAGAACGCTTTCTTTTTGGGGCTCGTAAGCCTTTTTAACGATTTTTCCAATGAAATGGTTCAATCGGTGATGCCCATTTTTCTGGGCGTGGTTTTAGGCGTGCCACCCCTGGGCGTAGGTCTTATAGAAGGAGTAGCTGACGCGGTAGCCAGTTTCTTAAAAATAATCTCCGGCTGGGTTTCTGACAAAATGGGCAAACGCAAAGGATTGGCTATTTTCGGTTATTCGCTTTCGGTTCTCTCAAGACCATTCTTCGCTTTGGCTTCTTCTTTTACCCACGTTTTTGGCTTAAGAGTGTTGGACAGAATCGGTAAGGGCGTGCGTGAGGCTCCTCGGGACGCGCTCTTGGCAGAATCTGTTGGCAGAGAAGAAATTGCCAAATCCTTCGGCTACCACCGGGCTATGGATGCGCTCGGGGCAACCATCGGTCCGGTAGCAGCCTTCTTAATACTTCCTTTTATTAATTATGACTATAGAACACTTTTTATTATCGCTTTCTTTGTAGGACTTTTATCGATAACCTCGTTCTCATTCGTGAGGGAGATAAAAAAGCCGATTCTTGAATCATCTCCCAAATTAAACTTTTGGCCGCTATTGACCAATAAAAGATTCGTTTTTTATCTCATCGCCATTTTTATTTTCGGTTTGGGAACTCTCCCTATAACTCTTATGCTTTTATACCCCGTTAGTTTGGCGGTAAGCACCGATGGCATGTCTTTGGGCGCGATTCCTTTAATTTATTTCATTTATAGCGGCACTTTTGTTTTAACTGCCATTCCCTTAGGGAAGTTGGCTGATAAAACGAGCAAAAGGTTGGTTGTTTCTCTTGGTTTTGTTATGGCTATTATTGCCTACTTAGGACTTGCTTCCGCCGGGACTTTCTGGGGCGTGGCCTTTTTCTTCGCTATTTTCGGTTTGTATAGCGGCGCTACCGATGGTGTGGAGCGCGCCATGGCGGCGAGAATGGTCGACGAGAAATTCTTAGCGACTGCTGAAGGAATGTGGAACACCTCTGTTGGTATCTCCGCGCTTCTTGCCGGACTAATCGGCGGATTGCTTTGGACTCTTTTTGGTCCGGCGGCAGCTTTTATTTACGGGGCGGTGCTTTCAAGCGTGGGTTTCGTGGTTTTCGTAATTTTTAGTTTTACCAAGTAGGTTATATACCAGGTAGTGAAAATTCGACTGTCGCCTTTGGCGACAAATTACCACAAGCCACTTCGATAATTGACTATGAACTATGGATAGCGTTTCGTATAGTAAAATATCCAAACTTAGCATCTGGTCGAATTTCTACTACCTGGTATAATAGAATCAATGACAAAAGTAGCCATAAATGGATTTGGAAGAATAGGCAGACTGTTTTTTAGGCAAGCTTTCGGGCTGCCGGACATTGAAATAGTGGCTATTAACGACCTGGGTGATTTAGAGAACTTGGCGTACCTTTTAAAGTACGACACCGTTTACGGCGGATTTAAAAAAGAGGTTAAAGCCGAAAACGGCAATTTGGTGGTGGATGACAAAGTTATAAGATGTTTGCAAATTAAAGGCCTTGCCACTTTGCCTTGGAAGGAATTGGGGATTGATATTGTTATTGAAGCTACGGGCGTTTTTGAAGAATACGAAAAAGCCAAAGTTCACTTGGCCGCAGGCGCCAAGCGCGTAGTCATCACTGCTCCCGCCAAAGATGCTGATGGAGAAGGTAAGACAGTTTTAGTGGGAGTTAATCCCGAAGAAGCGAAAGGGGTTGTACTTACTTCTAACGGCAGTTGTACTACTAACGCCGCCTCTCCCATTATCGCTGTCATGGCTGAAAATCCTGGGATAATAAAAGCGGTTTTGAACACGGTCCACGGTTATACCGCTACCCAAAACTTGGTTGACGGGCCTACCAAGAGCAGCGATTTCCGACGCGGTCGAGCCGCCGCCCAGAATATAGTGCCTTCAACAACCGGCGCGGCTACTGCCGTGACAAGAGCTATTCGCGAGCTTGAAGGTAAATTTGACGGGATTGCCATGAGGGTGCCTGTGGCAACCGGTTCAATAGCAGACGTTACCTTTATTGCCAAAAGAAAGACTTCGGTAGAAGAAATAAATGATATTTTCAAGAAAGCCGCCCAGTCTTCGCGATGGAAAGGCATTCTGGCTGTGACCGAGGATCAAATAGTTTCTTCGGATATCATTGGTGAATCTTATGGCGCCATTATTGATTTGAAATTCACCAAAGTTATTGACGGCGATTTGGTCAAAATTCTTTCGTGGTATGACAACGAGTGGGGCTATTGTGCGACATTGGTGAAACATATTCAGAACATAGCGACACTAAAGTAGTTAATCATAATATATGAAAATTATGAATAAAAAATTAAGAAATATTGTTATAGCTCTTTGGGCGCTACTATTATTGGATTTATTTTTTCGATTTGTGAACATAGATAATCCAGTTTATCAGTTGCTATCCGGTAATTCTATTTTACGAATAGTAATTGATATTTCATCTTCATTACTTTTTATCTACTTACTTGTCTATTTATTTAATGAGAGAAATCCTTCTACTCCTCTTAATTTGAAACTTATTCTTCTTAATTTGAAACTTTCAAAAGTAATTGTCTCTTTTTTTGCTGCCTTGATTGCCGCTATTCTCCTGTTCGCGTTGTCTATTTTTATTATTAGCGTTACTGCTTCTGGATATGTTCCAGATTATTTTCTATATTTTGACCTTGTTTTCATATTGCTTACAATGTTTGGTTTTTTATTTTCGCCGTTTTATCTATGGCGTCGAGGGAAACGTTCTGAAGCAATTGGCATCGGTATTTTTTTAGTATTAATAATGGTTTGTTTAATGCTTATCTTTCATTAAAGTTTTTAAATTTTTCTCAAACGTATTTTGTTGTTATAATGAGATAGACAATGATTATCTATATCGCCTCCGACCATCGCGGATTCAAACTGAAAGAGACTATTAAGTCTTATCTTATAAGGAGCGGCTATACTGTTCATGACGTGGGTAACGACCACTATGATGAAAATGACGATTACCCTGATTTCGCTTAATTCTAACTAAGAGTAGGATATTTATAATTCCTGTAGTATAATTGACTATAATGGACCAAAGAATCATAGACTACATAAAAAAATCCCGCGAGCTGGGTCACAGCGATGAAAATATAAAAGCCCTGCTCTTAAGCGCCGGACACAAAGAAGAAGATGTCCGCGCGGCATTTGATGCGGCCGATGGGAAGA
>CAZHYH010000015.1:5003-12185 GCA_964536655.1 uncultured Candidatus Saccharibacteria bacterium | reverse complement strand
TTGAAAACCAGCGCCCCGCAAGGGGCTTGTGGGTTCGAGTCCCACCCCTTCCGCAGACAATATTTTTATCGAGGACCGACTTACCCGTGGCGAGTCAGCGACTGAAATACCTTGCGAAAACCAGGTTATTGGTGTATATATTAATTAATGAATCTCGAAATCCAGAATGATCGCTTTTTCTTCTTTAGCTTTACTTTCCCGGTACGGACGGGCGCTTTCTAACACTCAAAAACATACCATCTAGAAAGAGAAAGACCCGCTCCATGCCGGGTCTTTCTTTATTAAACTTATTACACAATCAATTATGAAAAACATCTATTCTTTACCTCATCTAAAACGTTCCTATTATTCAGTTTCTCTTATGGAACAGAAAAAAATTCTCAAGAAATTTGCCGCTCGCACTGACACTCAAGCCGAGCGCCTGAAACGCTATCTCGCCTTACCAGATCTTACAAGATTAGAGGGCAATCCGGTAAAGATGATTACCGATATGGTGATAAATCTTCATAGCTTAAAGAACTTGGACATTATCGAAACCCCTGAAATAATCTCACCAGAGATTGTCTTCGACCTCTTCAACTTCCCTAAAGATCATCCGGCCAGAACGCAGAGCGATACCTATTATATGGACGAAGCTCACATTCTTCGGCCGCACACCAGCCTGATGTGGAAATATTATCTTGAATTACCAGAAGTACGGGAGCAACTAGAAAGGTATGGCTCGGCCGGAACCTTATGCTATGGCACTGTATACCGCCGAGATGAAATAGATTGGCAGCATTCCAATGTGCTTCATCATATTGATGGCCTCTATATCTGCAAGAAAGAAATCGCGGAACTTAGACAAACTGACCTTGAAGATGTTCTCTGGGAAGTTGCTCATGCGCTCTTCGGAGAAAATATCAAAGCAAAGTTCCGCGTAGATCACTTCCCGTACACTGACCCAAGCCTTGAAATGAATATTGCTTGGGACGATAAATGGGTGGAAATTCTGGGCGCAGGCATCGTGCACCCGCAAGTCATCAAGAACCTTGGATTTGATCCGAATATCTACAATGGCTGGGCGTTCGGCTTCGGCGCAGACAGACTTGCCATGATTAAAATGCGCATTCCTGATATCCGCCTTCTTCGCTCCGAGGACGAGCGAGTTACGAGACAGTTCAAAGACATTAATCACATCTACCAGCCTGTCAGCAAATATCCGCCCGTAACCAGGGATATCTCCTTTGCTGTGGATAAAAACTCCTTCAGCCAATATCGCTATTATGAGTTAGCACGGGAGGTTATTGGCGAAGAACTCATCGAAGAAATGAAACTCCTCGACGAATATGAAGATGAAGCGAAATTCGGTTCAGGCAAAGCGAGTTATACATTCAGAATCGTTTATAGACATCTTAATCGCACTCTCACGAATGAAGAGGTGGATATGCTGCATAAGAAACTGGAAGATAAAACTATTTCCGAGTTCGGAGCAACAATAAGGTAGTTAAGGAGTTATATAGAAAGCTGCCACTATTTGTAGTACACTTCACTCATGAATCCATTCTTACAAGATCACAGTGGGCTGTTCCTTTTGGCGTTACTGTGGACATTGCCTTGGAAAGGAATCGCTTTATGGAAAGCGGCCAAATTGAGCCAAAAAAAATGGTTCATCGTTCTTTTGGTTGTGAACACTCTGGCAATTCTTGATATAATCTACATTTTTGCCGTCGCGCGCAAAAAAGAAGAAAGCCGCTTAGCTAAATAATTTCCTTATAACGAAAGCTGCCAAGAGAACAAAGAATGCTATAAGAAGGACCGTTACCCATCCGCCGCCAGGAATTAAGCCGAATAAAGAAGCAAAAAACCCTGTGCCTCCAACCTTAATATCCAGAGACGAGAAAAGCGGGGTTTTTACATTGCCGTTCGCGTCCGCGTACGAGAAAGTAGCGGCGGAAGTAATCTTGCCATCCTCGGCATCGTCCGCTTTGAAGTTGCTCTTAAGGTGCGTGTTAATCGTAAATGTTTGTACGCTACCAGTAGTAACGCTGCCTAAATTATAAACGAAAGTATTTTCCGATTTGGAGTAACTATTAGCGCTTGTGCTTTCAAACTCAAAACCGGGATCAAGTTTAACAGCCAAAACAGCGTTAGTAAGGTTAGTTAAGGGTTCTATTTGAACGGTGAAAACTACTTGGTCGCCGGGATCAAGAGATTCTTTGTCGGCGGTAAAAATAAGTTTAGTCAGATCGCTCCCGGCAGTAGAAGCAACTTCTACTCTTTCAATAACGCGCTCGGTGACACGATTAGTGCCCAAACCACCAACCAACGTATTCAACCTGGCTAAGGCTGACGTCAACAGCGACAAAGAATTGGCAAGACCGCTCAAGTCCTGGTTGGTCGTTACCTGGCTCGTGCCCGTAGTTAAAGTTAAGAGAGATCCGTAGGCGGTGCCGTAGCCATTCTGCGCTACCGCTCTGTAGTAGTAAGTAGTGTTGGAAGATAAATTAAAGATGGTGGCGGAATAACTTTGATAGGAGTTTGAAGACCCCAAGGTAAAGCTAGAGGTAGTGTTCCCCAAAGAACCGCTTGTGCCGTATTCAAACCAACCAGTCGCAAAAGAATTGTTAGGATTCGCGGAACCGTATAAAGTGGCGCTTGAGGTCGAGATCACCGAAGCGGAGTTGGTGTTAACCAAGGGTGCTCCCCCAGAAACTTGCTGGCTCTGGGTCGTAAAGCTCAAAATAGTTCCCTGGCTTGTGCCAAAGTTATTTTGCGCCATTGCTCGATAATAATAAGTTGTGTTTTGTGACAGATTGGTCAAAGTAGAGCTGAAGTTATTGAATCCGGTCCCACTTCCAACGTTTTGCCTTGAAGTAGAAGAGCCCAATGACTGGGTAGCCCCGTATTCAAACCAACCCTCAGTAGAAGCACTATTGGGATTTATGGAGCCCAACAAGGTAGCGCTTGTCGTAGAAACTCCAGACATGGTTTCTGTGCGGGCAACAGGAATTCCACCTTGCTGTTGTGTTTGTTCCGCGTCAGTCGTGAAACTCAAGATAGAACCTCTTGCTGTCCCGTAAGAGTTTTGCGCGACTGCCCTATAGTAATAAGTTGTGTTAGAAGAAAGGCTGAAAGCTGTTGTAGAAAAACTCGTTTGAGAGGTGCCGCCGCCGATAGCAAACGTGCTCGTGGTATATCCCAAGGACTGTGTTGACCCGTATTCAAACCAGGCGGTCGTCCCAGAGTTGTTAGGATTTACAGAACCGTTTAAAGTGACGCTCGAGGTAGAAATATTGGAAGAAGAGTTGGTGGAAACCGAAGGGACATTGCCTTGCGGTGTGGGATTAGATTGAGTGTAGCCGCCTAATTGCGCGCGAACCACAACGTAGCCGGAACTTCCCGGACCGATATCCCCTATTCTCAAGCCGTTAAAAGCGGTAACGACTTCATCTCCACTCTGGCTGAAAGGAATGGTAGTTAAGTTTGAGGAACTGCCGGTATACCATCTGGCCGAACCGGAAACCAAAGTTAGAGGCAGATTGCTGCCGTAATTCAGGTAAACGTTAACGCTGCCGCCGTTCGAGTAAGCATTATCGGCAGAAATAGTCGCCGTAAGAACATTGCCGCTCGAAACCGTAGGCGACAGGTTCAGTTTTAATCTTGTATTGTAGGCAGTAACGTTAGAAGTATTGTGATAGAAAATAAGGAAGCTTAAAACGTCGCTTGGGTCGGCCGAAACGGTTCTACCCCAGTTAGAATTGGAACCGGGGTACTTGGTGTAATTAGACGCCTGAAGAGCCGGCCAATCACCGCTTGCAGTATTAAACTGCGCCGTACCGGTAGCGCCGGCAACCGACACCAGACTCGATAAAATCACTGCTCCAAGAGCAATACTAATCGTTCTATTTATTAATTTGTTTTTCATTGTTTTATTTTTGTTTATCTTACCTCATTTTTAAAACCTCTAGTTCGACTAAAAATTTTAAAGATGAGGGCAAACAAGAGTTTGCCCTATCAATTTAATTAGACGGCAGCGGTCCCATAGGAGCTTGAGGCTCATAAGTTGGTCCTGATGGTGGAAGCGGATTATAAGTCGGTACAGGATCAGAATACACAGGAGGGTTATAAGTATTCGGGCCGTTTGGCGGTAAAGGACCAGGTAAAGGATTAGGAGTCGGATTAGGTGTGGGGCCATTAGGAGATAATGGACCTATTGGCTTCGGCACCGGTTGAGGTTGAGGCTTCGGAGTAGGTTTGACAATAGGCTTAGAAACCTTTTTTTCAACCTTTGGCGCCTCACAACTGCATACATAGACTTGCGTAGCAGAAAGTGAAGCTAATCCGTTTTCATAAACCTTCACGGCTTTATAAGTGAAAACAAAGAATATAATCGCCACCGCTAAGATGAGGTAGAGAAGGACTCTCTCCTTAGTATTATTATTCATAGGATTAAAGTCCCGACCTACCACAGTGTGAACCGAAGTAAGCCGGAATTAGGTTAATTAAAAATTATTCGACCTAAAATCGGCTGGCCTCGAATCGCACTTGAAACCGATTTAAAGAACGTGACGTAAGTTATCACATTTTAAATGCTTTGTCAAATAATTCTCTAGGTGACTATGTTGATGAGACGATTGGGCACAAAAATTATTTTCTTGATGCCCTTATTAGAAATGTACCTCATGACAGTTGGGTTAGTAAAAACAAGCTCTTTCGCTTTATTTTCAGTTATACCCGCGCTAACCATTATCTTGGCGCGCAACTTGCCGTCTACTTGGATAAGTAGTTCAAAAGTATTCTCCTTTAATAAATCACGGTCGTACCCGGGCCACTTTTCTTGATGAATAAAACCTTTTCCGCCAAGTGATGACCATAACTCTTCAGTAATATGCGGAGCAAAAGGCGCCAAGAGCTTAAGAAATGTTTTAAATTGCTCCTTTGTTACCACTAGAGAATTCTTCTCGAGCTCGTTCATTAAAATCATAAGCGCGGAAATAGCAGTATTATAACCCAGATTTTCTATGTCGCCGGTAACTTTTTTAACAGTTTTATGAATATTTCTCTCTACCGACTCATCATTTCTCTTTGAAAACTTAACACGATCGGCAAAATCCCAGACTCTCCTCAAAAAGCGGGTGATGCCGTGAATACCCGTATCCCTAAAATCGCCGCCTTCTTCATAGGGGCCGAGAAACATAAGGTACATACGCAACGCATCGGCGCCGAAATTTTTAATATACTCATCTGGATTTACGACATTCCCTTTTGATTTCGACATCTTGGCACCATCTTTAATGATAAGGCCGTGGGCACGAAATTTCGGGAACGGCTCCTCGAAATGAACAAGCTTCAAATCTTTGAAAACCATTGCCAAGAAACGAACGTAAAGCAAATGCAAAACGGAGTGTTCGGCTCCGCCGATGTAGATATTAACCGGAAACCATTTTTTAGTGATAGATGGGTTCCAAGCTCTAATTTTCTCCTTAATTGATGGGTAACGAAGATAATACCAAGCGGAATCCAGGAAGGTGTCAGAAACGTCTGTTTCGCGTCTCGCCCAAGAGCGGCATTTCGGACAGCGGACTTTGTAGAATTTTTTCACAGATGCGAGCGGCGACTTATCGGTCCCAGTGGGACGAAAGTTTTTCACATAAGGCAACTTCACCGGCAACTGTTTTTCGGGCACTGCATACCAGCCAGGCATATCTTTTCTCTCCCCATTACCCGCGGCGGCACATACTTTGCAGAAAATCATCGGGATCGGAGGCCCCCAATAACGTTGACGCGATATCAGCCAGTCGCGCAGACGGTACTGAACCTTTTTAACGCCGTCCACAAAATTCGTGATGCCGTCTTTGGCCCGCTCCGAAGGCATGCCATCAAACTTTCCGGAATTTATTAATATTCCTTCGCCGATATACGGCTCGGTCATCGCGGATTTATGCTGATTTTGCCGATTTATGCCGATATTGTTATCGGTATTAATCTGCTTTTTATCCGCATAAATCAGCGGCAATATAACTTCAATAATAGGAAGTTTATATTGTTTGGCGAACTTAAAATCACGCTCATCATGAGCGGGAACGGCCATAATGGCGCCGGTTCCCACCGTCCCTAGCACGTAGTCGGATATCCATACGGGAATTTTTTCTCTGTTGGCGGGATTTACCGCTAACACGCCCGAAAAAATTCCGGTCTTTTCGATCGTATTTTCTCTTTTAGTGAACAATCTGCGCGTGAGAACGCCCGCGACATACTTTTTAACTTTTTCGTCCGCCTGCCAACCGATATCAAGCCATAGCTTCGCACGCTCGGGCGAGATGACCATAAACGTGGCGCCGAATATAGTATCGGGGCGTGTAGTGAATATTTCGAGCGAATATTTGCCGTTCTTCTGCCCCGGAATATCAACAAGTGGAAACGTAATTAAAGCGCCTTCCGATTTCCCTATCCAATTCCTTTGGGCAATTTTAACCTTCTCCGACCAGTCAATATAATCGAGATTGTTTAAAAGTCTCTCCGCGTATTTAGTTATTTTGAAAAACCATTGTTCTAGCTCCTTTTTTAAAACACCACTCGAACAGCGCTCGCACTTTCCGTCTATAACCTGCTCATCGGCAAGCACAGTCTTGCAAGATGGGCACCAATTGACATTCGCTTTCTTGCGATAGGCCAAACCGTGCTTAAACATCTGCACGAAAATCCACTGAGTCCACTTATAATATTCAGGGTCGTAAGTTTCGAGATGCTCGTTCCATGCAAAACCGTTGCCTATCATCCGGAGCTGTCGGTAAAAATTCTTTTCTGAAATCTTGGCTTGTTTGGCCGGATGTCTGCCTACCTTAATAGCATAGTTTTCGGAATGAATGCCAAAGCCATCAAGTCCCATAGGCTCAAAAACATCATTCCCCTGCATCCGCTTAAACCGTCCGTAAACGTCTGTGCCGGTGAAAGCGTACATATTCCCCACATGCAATCCCTCCGCGGAAGGATATGGGAACATCATCAAATTATAGAAAGGTTTTTTAGCGCGCTTTAAATCCGGCTCATATACTTTCTTTTCAATCCAACGCCTTTGCCACTTTTTCTCTATCTTTTGAAAGTTATATTTCATATCTTCTGCTTGCCCACCGTAGCTTTATGCGAAGGTGGGCCATTTCTTTTCAATTTTTGCAAACGGATACATAAAACAATTTTACA
>CAZHYH010000015.1:0-4903 GCA_964536655.1 uncultured Candidatus Saccharibacteria bacterium | reverse complement strand
AAGGTGGGCCATTTCTTTTCAATTTTTGCAAACGGATACATAAAACAATTTTACAATTTTAAATTCTCAATTTCCAATCATGCGCAAAACACACTTACTATACTATAATACTGATCAGTATTATAGTATACTGGTTAGATTATCTTGCTCTAAATGATTTTTAAAATTAAATCCGCAGTATTTTCTTTGCGTTTTCGGTTGTTCTCTTGGCCACGGTTTCTACTGGTACTCCTAAAATTTTTGCTATTGCTTCGGCGATATGTGACACATATAAAGGTTCGTTTCTTTTGCCCCGAAACGGCACAGGCGCCACATACGGAGCGTCTGTCTCCAACATAATCCTATCCAAAGAGATATATCTTATAATTTCATTGTAATCCTCGGTAAAGGTGGTAACGCCGCCGAAGGAAAAGTAAAAACCCGTTTGAAGCAGGGCACACGCATCTTCTTTGGTGCCGCCGAAGAAATGGATAATGCCGGGCGGATTGCCAAGCGTATCGCGAACGGCATGAAGCACTTTAATAAGATCGGGAAAAGCATCGCGACAGTGAATCATTAAAGGTTTATTAAGCTCGGCGGCAAGCTTTATTTGAATTTCAAACGCTCCTATTTGTTTTTTCTTGGTTTCCGCGCCAAGGCGGTAATAATCCAGGCCGCATTCGCCTATCGCCACCACTTTTGGGTCCGTGCCGAGTTTCTTATAGTAATCATATTCGAACTCTTCGCCGCGACTGGTAAAATCTTTTGCCGTCTTTACTTCTCCTAATTCTTTGGAATCGTGATAAGACTTTTCAGTATGAATCGGGTGAAGACCGATCGTCGCGTAGACACCTTCTTTATAACCACTCGCGATTTTAACTGCCGAAGCCGAGGTATCTTTTTGAGTGCCTATATTCACCAGCCAAATATTATTGGCAAGAGCGCGTTCTATTACCAATTGGTAATCGTTCTTATAAGCAGCAAATTGAACGTGCGTATGTGCGTCTATAAACCTGGGCATGATTATTCCTTTCTCAAAAAAAGCGGTTTTCCCGGAACGGAATTACTGCCTATTAGTCTCTGAATTTCCAGAGCGGTCGCAGGAAGAAACGGTTCCAAAACAATAGCTAAGTTCCAGAGACCTTTCACTAATGTAGCTACCGCTTTTCTAGCCTCCTCCGGATTATGTTTTATTAACTTGAATGGTTCCTTGATATTCACATAAGAGTCCAAATTTTGTATCTCTGACCAGATTAAATCGAGAGCGGCGTTGTAATCATATTTTTCCAGGTTATCAAAAACGGCGGTAGAAAGCTCGTTATCTAAAACTTCTTCGTGATTAGGCAAATTTGCCGCAACATCATAATCCGAGGACATTTTCATAATTCTCGAAACCAAATTTCCTAAGCCATTCGCTAAATGTGCGTTATAGGCTTCTTTGAATTTAGGCATAGTAAACTCGCTATCCTCAAAGGGATGAATGTGCCTCAAGAGAAAATAACGCAACGCGTCTGTCCCGTATTCCTCGACTACCTTATAAGGGTCAATAACATTGCCCAGGCTTTTTGACATTTTGATGCCACCATCGCCTACAATGAACCCGTGTATGATAATCTGCTTTGACGGCTGGAGCCCCGCGGAAAAAAGCATCGCCTGCCACATAGCGGCTTGCTGACGCACTTGATCCTTGCCGGCAAATTGCGTGACCGGCCAGTACTTCTTAAATTTCGTCATGTCCTTAGGCCAACCGATAGTAGAGATATAGTTAATAAGCGCATCAAACCAAACATATATTACATGGCTTTCATCGTCCGGTACCGGTATACCCCAAGGCATTTTTTCTTTCAGTCGAGATATGCTGAAATCTTGTAACCCCTCTCCTTCGATAAGAGATTTGATTTCGTTCAAGCGAAACGCGGGCAATACAAAGTCGAGCCGTTCTTGGTAGAGCTCCTTTAATGCATTTTCATATTTAGAGAAGCGGAAAAAGTAGTTTTCTTCATCTAGTATTTCTACTTCCAAATTGGTGTGTAGGGGACATTTTCCCCCCACGAGTTCTGAATCTGTTTTTTCAAGTTCGCAGCCGACGCAATACTTGATTTTGTAGAACTTCTTATAAATATCTCCCTTTTTAGCGCAAATTTTCCAGAACTCCTGCGCCGCAGTTTTATGTTCAGGATCGGTAGTGCGAATAAATTTATCATAAGAAAAATTGAGCGCTTCTTTTAAGGCGCCAAAGGTGGCCGCGTATTCATCCACATAAGCTTGCGGACTCTTGCCAGACTCTAATGCTTTTTTGTAAATTTTCTGCCCATGCTCATCGGTACCGAAGTTTAAAAAGACATCATAACCCAGAAGGCGCTTGGCGCGCGCAATAACGTCAGCCTGTACGAATTCGAGAGTGTGGCCGACATGAGGACGGTCATTCACATAAGGCAGAGTTGTCGTAAGATAATAGCTCCTTTTGAAGTCTGCTTTCATATGGCTTGTGAAAAAGAAATTTATATATCCAATTGTTTACGACTCATAGCTTTCTTGGCTATCCAGTCGTCAACGATTTCTCCGGCAACCACTGCTGCCGGGACAGCCAAAATCATACCAACGAAACCGGCTATTTGTAAGCCGCCCAAAATAGAAATTAGAATTACCACAGGGTGGACATCTATGGCACGCTTCATTACTAAAGGCACTAAAATATGATTCTCAAGCTGCTGGATGATAAGGAAGAGAATAAGAACATACATACCCGTACCAAATGATTGAGAGAGCCCCACCACGACCGCCATACCACCGGCAAAAACCGGTCCTACTATAGGCACGAGTTCAAAAACAGCGGCGAAAATCGCCAAGATAACAGCGTACTTCACGTCAAGTATCCATAAACCGGAAAACACCAAGAAACCTATGACTAAAGAGAGAATCAGCTGCGCTTGAAACCAGCGTCCGATTTTTTTCTTCGAGCGGTAGTAGATGCTTAAAACTTTGTCTTCCAAATCTTCCGGAAGGATGGCGCGCAAAAATCTTCCTACTCCGTCGCGGCTCAAAGTAAGATAAAAAGAAGTTACGAGAACCGCAATTAATGAAGTTATGCCGCCCAGTAACTTGCCTAAGATTCCTATAAAAGAAGCGCTACCGGCAAAAAGCATATTAGAGATAGATTCGAGGTTATTATTCAAAAAATCCGTAACTTGGGGAGGAATACCAAGGTTTAAAATTTGTCCCATAACGCCGCCCATATTGTTAAAAATACCGCGAAGCTCAAGAATGACTATAGGAACCACCGTATATATCAAAACAGCTATAATTACCAAGAAGGACAGAAAAACGATAATTGTTCCCAAAAGCCTGGGAATGTGCCAAGATTCAAGCCGTATAACTAAAGTGTCTAAGGCCGAAGACAGAAATATGGCTAAAAGGAGGACGATAACCGCACCGTGAGCAAGATAAAGTATCAAAACGAAACCTAACATTATAAGTATTCTCCATAGAGTTCCCCATGATATTTCAACGTTTAAGCGGTTCACTAGAATCAGTTTAATCTAATTCAAGCATTTTCTGCAATGCCTCGCGTTCACGCATAGGGCCGATAATGGCCAGATTTAGCTTGGCGCTTTTGAATATTTCTCGGGCTAGAGTTTGTATCTCATTTGACTTAACCGCTCTTATTTTTTTCTCCAACTCCTTGGGAGTGAAAATTTCGCCGGTAAGTATTTCTTGCGTCCCGTAGAAACGCGATAAATCATCGGAAGTTTCCAAACCAACTATCAAATTTCCGGTAAGATGATCTTTGGCCCTCTGTAACTCTTCCGAACTAACCAGCTTTTCCTTTAACCTCTTAAATTCTTCAAGGACGACGCCCAGCACTTCGATTAGCTTATCATGCCCAACGCCAGCAGATGCCGAAAGATAACCGTGATCCAAAGACAAATTAGCTTCTGTATGCACGTAATAGGCGGCACCCAATTCTTCCCTAACTCTTTGGAAAAGGCGCGAACTCATCCCGCCTCCCAAAATGTCCGAGAGAACTTCTATGGCATAACGGCGCTCGTCAAAGATGTTAAAAGCCCTTACGCCTAGAACAAGATGGGTCTGGTCAGAGTCCTTGTATTTGATTTTTATTTTAGGCGAAGATTGTTCTTCAATAGTTTTCGATTTCGGAGATTTTTTACCGCCTTCTATGGACGAGAATAATTTTTTAACTTTTTCTATAACCTCGGCCTCGTTGAATTTGCCGGCTATTACTACCAATGTGTGCGGCGCGATATATCTTTCCCCGCGGTATTTTGTGAAATCTTCCCGCTGCAGTTTTCTAATAACTTCCTTTCTGCCTCCAACATCCCATCCGGCCGGCTGATCTCCGTAAACAAGGTCGGTAAATAATTCCTGAATGCGTCTCATCGGAATATCCTCATAAAGATTAATTTCTTCTATTATTACGCCGCGCTCTTTATCAATTTCCTTAGGATCAAATACCGGGTTTAAGTATATATCGGAAACAATGTCTAAAATCTTATCCAAATGCCTTGATTCGGACTTAGCGTAATAACCGGTTATCTCTCCGCTCGTAAAAGCATTATATTGAGCGCCGATACAATCGAGCTCGCCGGTAATATCAATCGTCTTAGGCCTTTTTTTTGTGCCTTTAAAGCACATGTGTTCAAGAAAGTGGGAGAGACCGTTCAACTCTTTCGTTTCGTACTCCGAACCGGCTTCAACCAAGACCAAAACGGTAGCCGTAAGACTGCCGGCCATGGGAATTGTAAGAATCCTCAAGCCATTCTGTGTAACAAGCTTATTCGAATGCATTTTTGAAATAAGAAACCAATTCGTTTATTAAGACTCTTTTTTGCTCCATAGTGTCGCGGTCCCGAATGGTAACCGCTTTATCGTCTAAGGTGTCAAAATCAACAGTTACGCAGTAAGG
>CAZHYH010000014.1:0-12635 GCA_964536655.1 uncultured Candidatus Saccharibacteria bacterium | reverse complement strand
TCACCCAGTACTTCCAGAGAGGCAAGGAAGCGGAGAAGCTCTATACCACAGGCAGGGGCATAGGCCTCACTATCACCAAGAACATCATCCAAGCCCATCAAGGCAGAATCTATGCAGAATCAGAAGGCAGAAACAAAGGTGCGAGGTTTGTGGTTGAGTTGCCTGTATAATTAATTCATGAATCTTTATGCTTGGTCAGGTCTTTTAGGAGCAATTACCGGTTTAACCATTCCTCTTTTAGTTTTCTTTAACAGTAGTAAGGAAAATAAAACAATTAGTTCTCTTTGGGTTAGTTTGAATATAGGCGTAGCTTTATATGGCCTCGGTATTATTTTCGCTACTACTACTCAAAATTACGACAATGCCTTGTTTTGGTGGAGGATTGCTTACTTGGGGATACCCCTAATTGCTCCGTTTTATTTTCATCACTCATATAAACTGGCAGGCATTAAAATAAGTAAAAGGTTGCTTTCGGTTGTTTACGGCATAGGAATCTTTTATTTATTGCTGAATATAATAACGCCACAATTTTTTGTCCACGAGATGCGTTGGGTATTTAATTCCATGTGGTATATAGATTTTCTTTCTCCACATAACATAATCGCCAACATTTCCACTTCCATTTTCGTAGCGTATTTCTTTTCAATTGCTATCGCAGCCAATTATAAACTTTTTATTATAGCCAAGAACGCTCACGGCAATTTTCGCAAGCAACTATATCTTTTTTTAGTAGCCGGGATTATAGGTTTCGGAGGTGGGGGCGCCTCTTATTTACCCTCTTTTCATATAGATATTTTCCCGATATCAAATTTTTCTTTGTCAATTTATCATGTCGCTATCTCTTACGCGATTATAAGATACGGTCTTTATAACACCAAAGTCGTTGCCGCAGAGATATTCACGGTCTTTTTGGGATTGCTTTTTGTTGTTAGTTTGTTTGCGGCCAATAACGTTATTCTTCAATCTAGCGTTCTGGTCGGTTTTGGCATGATAGCGTTTCTACTGATTAAAAGTTCTTTAGCTGAAGTAAGACTGGCTAGCGAGCTTAAGGGTTTAAACGACCATCTTGAACAAAAAGTAGCCGAGCAAACGGTAGAAATAAAGAAAGCCTATGAAGTAGAAAAGAAAGCCAGAGTTGAACTAGAAGAGCTGGACAAAGCAAAAGACCAATTCATTCTTACCACCCAACACCACTTAAGAACGCCGCTCACTGTCATTAAAGGATATATTGGCGTGCTCAAAGACTTACCTTCTTTGCCTGGCGAAGCGGTATCGGCAGTCAATAAAATTGACAATCATGCAGATGATTTGGCCAAGTTTATCAACGACTTGCTTCAAATAACAGAAGTTGAAATAACCAAAAAAGACGAAACTAAAAGTGATTAAAACAGTTTTGTTTGTTGCGGTTTATGTTCGGTTTCCTCCAGCGCTTCTTCTTTAGCCGATTTCTCTTTAAGAAACTTTTCGTATTTTTTGAGGATTGCAGGCAGTCTTACGAAGCTTTTTTTCAATTCTTCTTTAACGGTCGTGGAGCGCAGTGCCGCCGCCGGGTGGTAAAGAGGAACGATAAGATTGTTTTTCCACCAGAAGACTTTTCCTTGGTCGCGCGATATCAAAGCCATCGGCAGGAAGAAGTTCATAGAAAATCTTCCCAGAGTGGCGATAATTTTGGGGTTAATGATTTCTACTTGCTTCATTAGATAGGGAGAGTAAGCGGCGATTTCCTCTGGAAAAGGGTCGCGATTCTCCGGCGGACGGCGCTTAACGATGTTGGTTATATAAACATCTTCTCTTTTCCAGCCAAGACCATTCATGAGCTCCGTAAGTAGTCGTCCGGCCCGGCCGACAAACGGCCGCCCCTCCAAATTTTCATAGTAACCTGGAGCTTCCCCGATAAACACTATCTCTGCGTCAGGACTGCCTTCTCCGAAAACTAGGTTAGACTCCTGAAGAGGTAAGGATTTATTTTCTTCTATCTCCTGTCTTAGATTATGGAGCGCCTCTTCTTTTGGGCTATAATTAGTTAGTGGCATTTATTTATCTTACTATAAGATTCGTTTATAGGCTTCAAGAGTTTATGAAACACTGGTACGTGGGCGGTTTTATGGCGATAAGCCGTCAAGCGGTTTCACTTTTAGAACAGCTTGACAGGACTTTCGCGCTACAGGTTACCTTGCGATACATTTTTGAGCCACTTTATCAGGACAGGACCGTACTGGGGCACATATTAGGATTTATATTTAGAAGCGTACGCATTCTTTTGGCCCTTGTGATATACGTCGTCGTGTTGGCCGTTTTCACAATCATCTACTTTGCTTGGTCAATACTCTTGCCTTACGCGCTTTATCGGACGGCAGCCGCCTTTAATCTTATTAATACAATCTCACTATGGAACCTGTAAAAGAATTTTACTTCAAAGAGCCGTTACTGGAAATGCCAATGGTCTCCCGGAAAGCAATTAGTTTTATAACTGCCGTCTGGTCGGTAATTTTAGTTGCCGCAGCGGCTACGTTTCTCTTATCCGGGACAGCAAAACTTTTCTGGCCAGGTTTGCTTATATCGTTATATCTTACACACAGATTGTTTCACTTTAATGATGCTAAACTGCTCCTTTCTAAAGTTCCTTTATCGGGGAAAATTAATACCGCCGATTATTTAAACAGGCAGTCCGTTAAAGCAATTACCCTTGCCTCTGATAGGTCTTTACTTTTCGGAGGAGATTTTTCTCTGCATCTTATAAGTGAATTGTCTCAATCTAAAGAGGTGCGCGAGGCTCTTTTGAGACTAGATGTCAATTACGATGAGTTTAGAGAAAAACTTGGCGAGCATTTAAAGAAGAGCGTATCCGAAACAAAACAGAGCCACAATGACATTATTTTAAAAATTAGAAATTTAGCCCTATCCGCCATAAACCTAAGTCTTAAAGGAGGGGGCAAGTATGTGGACGATTCCGATTTATTTGCCGCCATAGGCGACTTAAAAGAAGAATCCGTGGAGAAGATATTCAATCTTTTTCAGATTGATTCGGATAATTTAGAAAGAGCGTTAATTTTTGGCAGATTCCGCCGTCGTTTTTTCTGGCACAGATTGCCGACTAGTTTGGGCGGTTTCGTAAATCAGCCTTACAAGCTGAGACACAGAATTATGAATCGTGCTTGGACGGCGAGGCCAACTCCCATGTTAGATCTCTTCGGCGTTGATTTCACCGACATGGCGCGCGCCAGCATGGCCGGTTTCTTGGTCGGGCATGAAAAAGAATATGACAGGATTTTGGACATCCTTTCCCGCCCTAACCAACCTAACGCGCTCTTGATTGGCGAGGCTGGCGCCGGCAAAGAGGCCCTTGTTGGGCACTTAGCTTACGAGATTATTCATGATAAAGTGCCCCCGCAGCTTTTTGATAAAAGATTGGTGACGCTGGATCTTAATTCTCTTTTAGCGGGGGCGGATGTTCCAGAACAACAAGCAAGAATAAAAAAGATTTTTGAGGAAATAAACAGGGCCGGGAATATTATTCTCTATATACCGGATATACACAATCTTTCGCGTACCGCTGGCCGATACGAGTTAAATATTATAAACACAATTATACCCTTCATTCTTTCTAATGACTTTCCTACAATTGGCTCGACGTATCCCAAAGAGTCTAAACAGTTTATAGAGAGTCAGAGTTCTTTCGCTCAAGCCTTCCAATTTATTCAGGTTGATGAAATTACTCCGAGCGAAGCGGAACTCGTGCTCACTTACGATAGCCTGATACTTGAGGAACAGTACAAAGTTAAAATTACCTACGGCGCTATTAAGAAAGCGGTTGAGGTAGCTTATAAATATTTTAGGCAGAGACTCTTACCGTCTTCCGCTGATGATCTTTTGAAGGAAGCCTTGGCCGAAGCGGCTCACTGCGGCGATAAAGCTTTGTCTGCCGATGATATCATTGCTATTGCTGAAAAAAGGACTAATGTGCCGCTAAAGGAGGCTGGTTATAAAGAACGGGAGAAACTTCTTCACTTGGAAGAGTTAATCCACGAGAGATTAATTGACCAAGAAGCGGCGGTTTCGGCCGTTTCCAAAATTCTGCGCGAGTATCGCAGCGGTTTGGCGAGCGGCAAGGGACCAATTGGCAGCTTTCTCTTCGTCGGGCCTACGGGCGTTGGTAAAACGGAGCTCTCTAAAATTTTAGCCAAAATTCAATTCGGGTCGGAAGATATGATGGTTAGGTTTGATATGTCGGAATATCAAGATAAGGCGAGTTTCTACAGGTTTATCGGTTCGCCTGACGGCGAGATCACAGGGGCGCTCACGGATGCGGTACTGCAGAAACCTTACGCCCTAATATTGCTTGATGAATTTGAGAAAGCCCATCCTGACGTTTTGAATCTATTTCTTCAAGTTTTTGACGATGGGCGGCTAACCGACAACTTGGGGAGGATGGCAGATTTTAAGAATACGATTATTATAGCCACCTCTAACGCCGAATCAAATTTTATTAAAGAGGAGATAGACAAGGGGAGAATTATGGAAAGCGTTGCCGAAGAACTTAAAAAAAGATTGATTCACTATTTCAAGCCGGAACTCTTAAACCGCATGCAGACGATAGTTTTCAAGAATTTGAGTATGGAAGATATTATTAAAATTACAGGGCTTCTTATGAACGATCTGGGTCAAACTCTCGCTAAGCAAGGCATTAAGATGAAAGTTGAAGATGGCGCTTTAAGAAAAATCGCCGAGCTGGGATTTTCACCGGCATATGGCGCAAGGCCATTGCGCGGAGTTATTTCGAATCATATTAAATCTCCTCTTTCGGAGATGATTTTAAAAGGAGAAATTAGTCGCGGTGGAGAAGTAATCATTTCATTGAAGGACGGAGGAATAAAAATAGCGGCGTTAATAAGGTAGTTAAGTATTTTAAGAATGAAGAATCACGAAGTCGCTAAAATCTTGTTGGAGATAGGAGAGTATCTGGATATGCAGAGCATAGCCTTTAAGCCTAGAGCTTACGAGAAAGTCGCCGGCGTTATTGATGGATTAGAAGAAGATGTAGAGCAAATATACGAACGCGGCGGGCTCAAAGCCCTTGAAGAAATACCGGGAGTTGGGGTGTCAATTGCCGAGAAGATTGAAGAGTACTTGAAGACCGGGCGCATAAAGTACTACGAAGAGCTTAAAAAGAAAACCCCAGTTGATTTATCAACATTGACCCAGGTTGAGGGCTTGGGCCCCAAAAAAATCAAGAAGCTTTATGAAAAACTGGGAATTAAAGATTTAGACGACTTAGAAAAAGCGGCAAAGGTTCACAAGATTGGAAGCTTAGAAGGATTCGGCTTGAAGTCCGAAGAAAATATTTTGCAAGGAATTGAATTTCTGCGCAAGTCAGGCGGGAGATTTATTCTGGGGTTTGCCATGCCTGCCGTTAAAGAAATAGAAGAACGACTGCGCCGTCTCAAAGAGGTTAAGAAGGTTGTTGTCGCGGGGTCTATAAGAAGAAAAAAGGAAACCATAGGAGACGTAGATATCCTCATAGTTTCTATGAAGCCCAAGCCGGTTATGGATTACTTTACCTCCATGCCGGAAGTGATAAACGTTTATGCCAAAGGCGATACTAAGTCAGCCATTAAGATTAAAAATGGTTTGGACGTCGATTTAAGAGTTGTTCCCGAAGAATCGTTTGGCGCGGCTTTGAATTATTTTACCGGCAGCAAGGATCACAATGTATCCTTAAGAAGAAAGGCCATGGAGAAAGGATATAAGTTGAATGAGTACGGCTTATATAAAATTAAAAATGCAAAAATCAAAAATCAAAATGACAAATCAAAAATAAAAAAATTAGAAATTCAAATTGCGGGGAAGACAGAAGAAGACTTGTATAAGGCATTGGGCTTAGACTATATTGAACCGGAATTGCGCGAGATGACCGGCGAGATAGAGGCCGCCTACAAGCATAAACTTCCCAAACTTATCGGCTACGATGATTTGAAAGGCGATTTACAAACGCAATCCAACTGGACCGATGGCGCTAACTCAATTGAGGAATTGGCCCAAGCGGCTCTTAAAGCTGGTTTGGAGTACATTGCCATAACTGACCACACAAAGAGATTGGCTATGACTCACGGCTTGGACGAAAAAAAGCTTCGAAGGCAGATGGCAAAGATAGATAAAATTAATTCAAAATTCAAAATTCAAAATTCAAAATTCAAGATATTAAAGGGAACAGAGTGTGATATTTTGAAGGACGGCAGTCTGGATATAGATGATAAAGTGCTATCCCAACTTGACGTTGTCGGCGCTTCAGTTCACTCTTATTTTAATCTTCCAAAAGAGGAACAAACGGAGCGTCTCGTGCGGGCGGTGAAAAATCCGCATGTTGACATACTTTTTCATCCTACGGGCCGCATCATTAATAAGAGGCAGGCCTATGAGGTTGATATGGATGAGATTATAAATGTAGCGGCCTTGACCGGCACAATTCTTGAGATAGACGCTTTGCCAGATAGGTTAGATTTGAAAGATGAGCATGTAAGGAAATGTGTCGCCAAGGGGGTTAAGTTGGCCATCGACTCTGACGCTCACTCTGCAACCCACTTTGCTTACTTAGAATACGGCATTGCTCAAGCCAGGCGTGGGTGGGCAACACGGGAAGATATAATAAATACACGGCCGTTAGAGAAAATGAAGAGCTTTCTCAAAAATTCCGAGCGGTAGCGAGAGATTTTTATTAGAAAATCTTCACCGAGCACTCAAAACATTGTACAATGACTTGAGTGCTCGGTGCTCAATGTTGTGGTAACCGAGCACACAACATATAATTCATTATCACTAACCGTCACACCATTAGTTGTGTGCTCGGTTAACAACATTGGCATGATCAAAGATTCAACGAGAGAAATATCCGCTGGCGTCATTATTTATCGCAGGACTAATGAAGGTCCTAGGTTTCTCTTACTTTACCACGGCGGACAATATTGGAATTTTCCTAAAGGAAAGATAAAAGCAGAAGAAAAAAGTTTTGCCGCCGCCATTCGTGAAACAATGGAAGAAACCGGCTTGACTGCGGAAGACATGCGTTTTAAGAATAGGTTTAAGGATTACGAAAAATACTTCTTTTTTAAGGGGAAAAACAGAATATTTAAAATCGTTACATTCTACTTGGCGGAGACAAGGAAAAGAGAAATCCGCATTTCAGAAGAGCACGAAGGATTTGGCTGGTTTCTCTACAGGGACGCGAGAAGGCTCTTAAAATCCTATTATGACAGCGAGTCAGTGTTGAAGAAAGCCCGCGAATTCATTCGCGCTAAGAACCTTTGATTTCAGCAACTAACTTTTTAAACATTTCGGGATGATTTTCGGCGATATTAGCCAAAATTTTGCGGTCTAGTTTAATGTTCTCTTTTTTGAGGAGCGCAATTAATTTGCCGTAAGTTAAGCCGTTTGCTCTTGAAGCGGCGTTAATTTTAACTTGCCAGAGACTGCGGAAATTGCGCTTCTTTTCTTTTCTGCCCCTAAAGGAATGACTCCAAGCGTGAAGTAAGGCTTCTTTAGCGGCTCTTTCTTTCGATTTCCTGCCCCACTTGAAACCCTTGGTATAGCGTAATATTTTCTCTCTTTTTTTGTGGGCGATCTTACCCCTTTTAACTCTCGGCATTTTACCTTGATAAATATTGAACTATTCTTCTTTTGTCAGATTCACTAACGCGCAAGGCGTCTCGCTTCCTGCGGATTTCTTTACCTGATTTCCCGGCTCTGAAGTGGTCTTGCGCCATTCGCCGGCGTATAAGTTTACCGGTTTTGGTTATTCTTATTCTTTTTACAACGCTTTTTTTAGCCATTACTTTTTAATTACTTGTACCGCGAGCCCCCTGCCGCCAGGTTTTATTTCCTGGGCGATGTTGTGATCGACGGTAATCATTTTTAAAAATTCTTCCAACTTTATTTTAGCGAAATCTTTCATACCTTTTTCCCTGCCGCGCAGCGTCATAACTATCTCTACCTTGTGCCCGGCCCCCAAAAATTTTTCTAATTTTCTGATTTTGGTTGAAAGATCATTCTTCGCTTCCCGGACGCTTATTTGAATCTGCTTCATTTCCAGGGCTTTCTGGGCTTGTCTCTGCTTCTTCCATTCCTTCTCTTTCTCGTAGCGGAATTTATCGAATCTTGTGATTTTGGCGACTGGTGGAGAAGCGTTGGGAACGATTAGAATTAAATCCAGTCCTTTGGCAATTGCCGCGGCCAATGCTTCTTTGAGAGGCATAACGCCCAAGTTGCCGCCATTTTCATCGACTACTCTAAGTTCCGGAGCAGTTATTTGGTTGTTTGTTCTGAATTCTTGGATGCGACTATCATAGCGTAACCATCCATAAAGCGCAACCCCTTTCGGCTTGTGTTATAATGAAAATATGAAGAAATACCTATTAGTTTTTATGGCTCTTTTGGTCGCAAGCTTGGCTTTGCCGGTACAAGCGGTCGAATCATCACCCGTGGCAAGCGGGAAAGTTTTTCCCTCAACTCTTAAATCCGGATCGACCGGAGATTTTGTAAGCGACCTCCAAAATATCCTTAAAAGCGACACCTCGATCTATCCGGAAGGATTGGTTACCGGTTATTTCGGCAAGCTTACAGAGGAAGCAGTAAAGAAGTTGCAGAAGAAATACGGATTGCCGGAAACCGGGGTGGTTGACGACACGACACAGCAAATTATTTTTCCTAACACCGTAGAGATAAACGTGGTAACTCCTAACGGCGGAGAGAGTTGGGATAAGAAAGACGTTCATAATATTTTATGGAAATCGACTATTGGGCCCGTGATGTCGGGAGCGGCATCCGGCGGTACAAGCGCTGGCGCAGTGGCGTCTTCGATAGCCCCGTTTTTCCCGCGGGCTTCCATTGATTTAATAAAAGATTCTGACGCTTCGTATCGCTATCATATTACTACTGTAAGCTTGTATCAGTCGCAGTACCCATGGAAAATCCCCGGTAATATTCAAGAAGCAAGCGACTATAGAGTGCGCATTTCAACCGGCGGAGATACTCCTTGCGTTTACCGCATGGAAGGAAAGACCGATACAAGTATCATGCCTTACCCGTGCCCGCTCTCTGCCGCTTATCCCATATACTCGGCAAGTGATACAAGCGACAATCCGTTTGCCGTTACCGGCGCTACTCCTCCTTCGCCGGAAATAATAGCCAAGCTAAAAGCCCAAGTAGCCCAGATCGAAAACGCGCTTAACAATCTACTGCGCCAAGTGCAGGAACTTAAGTCGCTTATCGAAAGTCTATAAATTCACAGCACTCCGCAACGAATATAAAATAATCCCGCAGAACTGCGGGATTATTTTTGTATTAGGTGTGAGGGGTCTTTGGGGTGGGGTAGTATGGGCTTATTATTAAGCTTTAATTTTGGTAAGAATATAGTCTGAATTGGTTATCCACAGAGCATTGACTGCTTGTAGGTTTAGGTTTATACTCAAATTAAGTTACTTCGCCGGGCCTAGTGCCCGGCCTTTTCGTCTTTATTTTATAGAGTTGTTGGTAGGTTAGTGGCTCGTTCGATCTCAGACTTTATAGAATCTAAACTCACAAACCAAGAACCGTATTTTATCTCCCAAGCACAATTGTTTTCATAAGCGATGAATTTGACTCTTTTCTGGGCTTTTAAAATATTTTTCTTCGTTCTTATAAAGTCGCTATCTCCACTAGCAATATATACGATATCTAAATCATGAAGATCGTTCATTATTTCATCATGCATTTCAACGTCGAAGTTGCATTTATTTCTAAATCCTGACGGAGAGTTGGAGTCTTTTATTTTCTTTAGATCTTTTGCTGTGACCGTATAGCCTATCTTAGTGAAATACCTTTCTACAGCTTCGCTGATAGATTTAGCTGGTTCATACCTAGGTCGGCCTTTGTAAATTCTTGCATAAACTATAGTATTTATTTTAGCGACCCACTTATAGAGCTTTTTATAGTCGGTCATCCACCCAGCCACTTTACCCCTATTATATAAATTGGAATCGTCAATATATAATCCTGCCTTAGGTTTTGGTGGTAACTTCATGGGAAGTTGGGGTTTAGAGTTTATTGTTTTAATCATTCTAACTTTGTTTTTTTGCATCTTTTTCAAAATCGGATTTTTTTAAGAACTTAATCCCGTTCTGTAGGATCTTATATTTACCCGAAGGATCTACTTTAATAAAATTATTTTTAGCCGATTTAGTAGTTAGGGCTCTAACGTTTTTTGATTCTATATCATCTCTAAGTTTTGTTGCTAATGACTCTATTTCAACTGGAGAAAGTCCATCTATTTCATTTGATTCGGCGTAATTGATTAACCACAGTATCCGGTGGCCCTTACTATCGATTTGCCAGTAATTTGGCAATCCTTCTTTTTCTCCAGAAATATCCAATTTGTTTACCTCCTCCCTAATAGCTTTCTTACCACCACTTTTATTGGTTTTACTCTTGCGTCTACTGTTGCGATTTTGGTTATTAAGAGAGAAGCCGTTTAAAATTGCTTGAGCTCCTCCATCAGTTACAGAGTATTGACCCTTTTGAACATCGTCCTCAAAGATATAACCGAGATCGTCTATTGCAACCTGTAAGTCTCTACTGAAATTTTTTGGCATCTTTTCACCCGTTTTCTTCATGATTTCTTGAACTTCTCTTCCAGAAAAATTTGTCTGGTTATCTCTGTCCATCAAGTATTTTCCCAAAACGGTAATCTTTTCTGGGTTAGTTTTAGCGTTAGAATCTACTAGTGCCTGTCTAGGAGTTGTTTGAGTGTTAGTGACACCCGTTAACAGTGCAGCAGGTTTAGTTGGATTGGGTATGCTATCGGATTTAATAAAGGCTATAACTTGAGCGGCTTTAACTATATCCGTCTCTCCTTCGAATGACAGTCCTCCGCCTTCTATCTTGATTTTTATATCCATGCCCTAAATTATACAGGATTAGGGTATATTTGTCAAACAATGATACCCTAATTGCATAAAGCCTAGTATTTATAGGGTTATTTAGAAAATTGCTTGTACTTATCCACAGTTATGTAAACCTAATAGCTGTAGGAGCTTTGTTGGGGTGGAGACGGGGGAATTTCGCTGCTGTTATAGTAGGTGTTTCTTTGTAAAAGCGTGGCCAGACCCATGCTTTAAATATTTTTCAAATTTTAGAGCTTTAGTTTTATTGGGGAAGGCACAGAACCAAACTAATTTATACGGTCGCTTACTCGAAGAATACCTAGTAGAACCTGTATTGTGATCTTGGAATCTTTGTTTAAGGTTTTCTGTAACGCCTTTATAATAACTACCATCCCGCTCACTTTTAATTACATATACGTAGTACATAGAGGCGATTATAACATAGCCCCGCTTCGCTTTCTGCTACGCTAAAGCTTCGCAGAACAAGAAAGCTACGCAGGGCCACTGCTTCGCTGCTAACAAAAAACCACCTTTATGGTGGTCAATTGTTGCAGTGTGTTTGCACTGCGAAGCTCGTGGCGAAACCGCGAGCGAAGCAGTGGAGATGGCGGCATTGAAGCCGCGTCCAAGAAGTATTTGCCTAAACCGTCTACGAGCGTATTTCGGTGAGACCGAACATACGTGCTCTGCTTTGGTTTAACCGAGCACATAGCGGAGCACATGTGCTTGGCGAGCCTCCTTGTATTACACCAGTTTTAAATCCAAGAGGCCCGGACTCAACTGATGCCCGCTTAAGCTAAAGCGAAAGCAGGAACCGCAACATTTCTGTTGGCAGTTATAATTGGTTTGTGAGATTAACGACTTCACAGTCGGCTCGCAAATCTAGGAAACGGTTCTTGTCGAAGCCTTTCGTCCCCATTACTTATTTTTGGCATCCCTTATTTCTCTAAGGGTTGCCCTCTTTTTTAAGAGCTCGCGCTTGTCCTTTGCCTTGCGGCTTTTAGCCAAGCCGATTTCAACCTTGATAAGGTCACGCTTAGAGTAGACTCGCAGAGGCACTAATGTCAAGCCGGCTTCGTGGGCTTTGCCTACCAAACTTTTAATCTCGTCTTTATTTAATAGAAGCCGGCGGGTTCTTTTGGAATCGTAGCCTTCGGGGGTGTTCATCGGTTGATAGGGCGGAATGTCGGCATTTAAGAGTTGAGCACCATTATCACGTACAATCACATGTGAACCGGCAAGGTTAAGCCGGCCGCTTTTAATGGCTTTCACCTCAAAACCCTTAAGTTGTATGCCGGCTTCAAATTTGTCTAAGATTTCGTAGTCAAAGTAAGCCCGCTTATTCCTCGCAAATTCCATAATGTAAATAATAGCTTCCGGGAGGACAAAAGACTACCTCACCTGAAACCCACGCAGCCCTGCCTGCCGGCAGGCAGGCACTCGGCATGGGATTCATTGTTAGTATACTATAATACTGATCAGTATTATAGTATACTTGGTAACTATTATTCAAACAAATCATTTGTTTCTTAACTGTTAAGTAAGTAGAATTAAATTATACCAGGTAGTCCTGCCTGCCGGCAGGCAGGGAAAATTCGACTGCTACTTGGTAGCAAATAAATTATAAAGTCGAATTTCTACTACCTGGTATGCTTTTATCTTCATTAAGAAAACTGATTGAGGAAAAAACTGGAGAAACTAACTTTAGTTTGGGAGAGCCTGAAG
>CAZHYH010000013.1:0-12707 GCA_964536655.1 uncultured Candidatus Saccharibacteria bacterium | reverse complement strand
TGGCTCGCACCGGTTCAAGTAAAAGTCTTGGCAGTTAGTGATAAGCAAAAAAGTTACGCGGAAAAAATATATAAGAATCTTGTTGACTCCGGCATCCGAGCGGAAATTGCTCCGAGCGATGAAACATTGGGCAAGAGAATACGCGAAGCGGAAATGCAACGAGTCCCCTACATAGCAGTCGTTGGAGATGAAGAAATGAAGAAAGGTACCGTGAATCTTCGCATCCGCGGACAAGGTACGGGCGGTGAACATTTGAGTCAAGATTTTATAGAAGACATAAAACAGCAAGTCAAAAAATTTATTCATTAGATTAATCAGTATACTAAGATACTGATCAGTATTTTAGTATACTAAATCGTGCGATGGTAAAAAGGCCTAAAATTGTCGTTATTATTGGCCCTACATCGAGTGGCAAGAGTGATTTAGCCGTGAGAATCGCCAAACGTTTTAAGGGCGAGGTGATTTCAGCAGACTCGAGGCAAGTTTACAAATGGATGGATATCGGCACTGGCAAAGTTACCAAAAAAGAAATGAAAGGCGTCCCCCACCACCTCTTAGATGTTGTATCGCCTAAAGAAACCTTTACGGTAGCAAGATATAAGAAGTTGGCTGAAAAGGCCATTCAAGAAATTACCGCTAAAAACAAACTGCCTATAATTTGCGGTGGCACAGGATTTTACGTTGATTCCCTGCTTTATAACTGGAAAATACCAATGGTGCCGCCTCAATTAGAGCTAAGAAAGAGTTTAACTAAAAAATCCGCCGCAGAACTATTTAAAATGCTATCCGGTCTTGATCCGGAAAGAGCCAAAACTATTGATATACAAAACAAGATAAGGTTGGTAAGAGCTTTAGAAATTGTGATGACGACGGGTTCACCCACGCCGAAATTCCAGCTTTTCGACAATAAAAACTCCGATTACGATTTCTTAAAAATAGGCATAAAGACGCCCGAAGAAGAATTAAAGAAAAGGATTAATAAGCGGTTGATGAAACGACTAAAGCAAGGAATGATAAAAGAAGTAGAAAGATTGCATAAACAAGGAGTAAGTTGGGAAAGATTAGACAGTTTCGGTCTTGAATATAGGTATATTAGTAGATATCTGCAAGGTCTTATTAATTATAAAAAATTGGTAGAAACCGTAGAAAAAGAAAACCGGCGTTATGCTAAGCGCCAGATGACCTGGTTTAAAAGAGATAAGAATACTATTTGGATAGATGGGCCTCAAAAAGCTTTTTCAATTGTTCGGGGTTTCCTCGGCCGCGGAGTTCAGCCATAGCTTTACCTATTAAAAATTGTAAGGCGCTGTCTTTCCCATTTTTGTAATCTTTAATAGCTTTAGTATTAACTTCAATTATTTTAAGCACAACAGATTTTAATTCCTCAACGTCAGTAACTTGAATCAGATTTTCCTCTTTAACAATGCTGTGCGGATCAAGCCCAGTAGCCCACATTTTAGCCAAAACGTTCTTGGCGCTGCGGCTATTTAATGTGCCTTCTTCAAGAAGATCTATAAGATGAGCAAAATCTATCGGTTCCACTTTCGACTCTTTAATGTTTATGCCGTGAGTATTAGCTATACCCAAAAGATCGCTTGTAAGATAGTTGAATATGAGCTGCGGCGTAGCCTTTTCCGCCTCTGAAACAGATTCTTCGTAAAACTCGGCCACGCTCCTATCGGCAACTAAAACATCTACTTGATCAATGGTTAAGCTATATTCTTTCATAAATCTTTTTCTTTTAGCGCCCGGCAACTCCGGCAATTCCACGCGCAATCTTTCTATAAGGTCTGCGTTCACCTCAAGCGGCGGCAAATCCGGCTCCGGCATATACCTGTAATCATGCGCGTTTTCTTTAATCCTTTGAATATAAGTTTCGGCTGTAGTGGTGTTCCAACCAGCTGTAGCCTGTACTATTTTTATTCCTTCACCTAGAGATTCTATTTGACGCTTAATCTCATATCCAACTGCCCCTTTAATAGATTGAAAAGAATTGAGATTTTTTATTTCAACTTTTGTGCCCAAATCAGAACCCTTAGAAACCGATATATTAGCCTCAACTCTCATCTGTCCTTTTTCCATATCAGCATCGGATATGCCCAGATAGCGGAGAGTTAATTGAAGTTCTTTAGCAAAAGCCAAAGCCTCATCAGCAGATTTAATATCAGGCTCGGTAACAAGCTCCATAAGCGGTATACCTGCGCGGTTGAAATCAACCAAAGAAGAATCTTTAGAACCGTGCTGGAGACGACCAGTATCTTCCTCAAGATGTATGCGAGTCAAACGCACTCCGTTCAAGCTTCCACCAGATACCAACGGTTCATCGTACTGCGATATTTGATACCCCTTGGGCAAATCCGGATAGAAATAATTCTTCCTGTCAAATTTGGAGTGAGCAGGTATTTCCCCGCCCAAGGCCAGTCCTAATTTAATAACGGATTCGACCGCTTTTTTATTGATTGTAGGAAGGACACCGGGATGAGCTAGACAAATTGGACAAACGTTAACATTAGGACGTTTTTCGTCGGGGTCATTAAGACAGTCACAGAACATTTTTGACTTGGTTTTAAGTTCTGCGTGAATCTCCAAGCCAATAGTAGGTTTATATTCCATACAACTAAAATTATCTTAGCTCTTTAGAACTTCTTTAACAATCTGCCAGATTTTTTCGTGAACTTCTTTCTCGCTTAATTCTCTTTCTTCTTCAAAACATTTCACCACTTTAAAGTCGTCCGGATAGTGTTTCGAGGCCCACAAATAAGCGAGTTGCGCCTTTTTTAAGTGTTCCAAATTAACTTCGTGCCCGTCCATTTCGCGGCCCCGCGAGGTTATCCTTGAGTGAGCAACCTCGGGCGGCAACCAAAGGACGATACTAAAAATCGGCTTAGGGATTTGCAGTAAGTTGTATTCAAAATTGAGAAGCCAATCTGCGTACTTTGCTCTTTCTTCATTATCAATCTTTCCGCCCTGGTGGCCTATATTAGACCCCGTATAGCGATCCAAAATTACCATAAATCCATCATTCAACCACTTCTTTATTTCAAAACTCGCATCATATCTATCAACCGAATAAAAAACCGAAGCTTGATAAGGATCAAGTTTGCCCGAATCTCCATAAGGGCCGTCTAGCTCCAGATATTTATCAACGAAATAGGCGGACTTTTCTCCGTGGCGCGGGAAAGAAGCCGTTTTATATTTTATGCCTTCGGTTTCTAATCTTTCTTGAAACAGTTTAAGCTGGGTGTCCTTCCCGACACCATCGATTCCTTCGAACGCGATGAGTCTCCCAGTCATTGAATTACGCACACATAATTACCCTATTATCTCAATCCCCATTGATCGGGCGGTTCCAGCAATAATTTTTTCGGCGGCCTCGACGTCGTAGGCGTTCAAGTCCGCCATCTTGCGTTCGGCTATCTTTCTTAAATCCTCTTTAGTCACTTTGCCTACTTTGCTTTTATTAGGAGTTCCCGATCCTTTATCAATACCAGCCGCCTTGCGTAATAGGTCGGAGGCGGGCGGAGTTTTTAGCTTGAAAGTGAAACTTCTGTCCTCATAAATTGTTATCAGAGCAGGAATAATGTCACTCCCCATCTCTTTGGTAGCGTCGTTAAATTGTTTACAGAACTCCTGAATATTTACTCCATGCTGACCCAAAGCGGGACCGATAGGCGGTGCGGGGTTTGCTACAGCGGCTTGGATTTGAAGTTTTATAGTTGTTTTGATTTTCTTAACTGCCATTATTTTAGTATGCAATCCGTTCGACGTGGCTCAAGATTGTAATGAGCTAGTCGAAGTACAATATATAGTATTTAGTATATAGCAATTGGTCAAGTGTTTGCCCAGTTAGAGACACGCTCCGGCCGGGAGCGGCAGATACCCAAAAGCATCTCATCTCTAACGAGGTTTACGTCTTCCTGATCTGCAAGGAATCTAATTCAACCGCCGTATCTCTCCCAAAAACCGGAACAAGAACTTTAACTCTACCTCTATCCTCGTCTACTTCTGCAATTTTTCCGTCATAATCCTTAAATGGACCATCGGTTATCCTAACAGTCTCGCCTATCCTAAAATCCACTTTAAATTTCGGCTCTTCTCCGCTCATCCTTGCCTTTAATGACTCGACCTCTTCGTAAGATAACGGCGTTGGGTTGGTACTGTCGGATCCGACAAAGCCCGTAACCCGGGGAGTATTTCTCACAACATACCATGAATCCGGTTCCATAATCATCTCCACCAAAACGTAGCCCGGATAAATTTTTTCCTCCATGGTAATTCGCTTGCCGCTTTTAATTTTAATTTTCTTTTCCTTAGGGACTATAATGTTAAAAATCTTGTCGGTCATTGCCAGGGATTCAACTCGCTGACGCAAATAACGCGCTACCGCGTCTTCGTAACCGGCATACGTGTGAACCGCATACCAGCGCCTCAAATCAGATCTTTCCTCCTTAAGAGCCCTAGTCATGTTTAAGAAATTATTCTCTTCAGTAATGAAAGAAAAATAAAATCAGCGCCGCCTAAAAATACAGCTACCGCCACCGATATGGCGACAACTATAAATACCATTCTAAAGGCTTCTTTTCTTGTGGGCCAATTGATGCGTTTGAATTCTCCGCGTGACTCTGATAAAAACAGCTTAATTTTCCCTATCATTTTACTGGTGTAAGATTAGCCAAAATTTGCCTAAAAATCAAGGTTGGCCACTTGATGTCCTTTACTCATAATGAAATGTTTGCGAGGCATGACTTCAGAACCCATAAGTATATCGAAGAGCCTGTCCGCTTCTCTCCCATCTTCAATCGTAATCTGTTTTAAGATTCTCGTTTTAGGATCCATGGTGGTTTCCCAAAGTTGTCCAGGGTTCATTTCTCCCAAACCCTTATAACGCTGCACATTAAGAGAAGCAGATTTAAACTCTTTAACCGCTTTCTCTTTCTGGGCATCATCATAAGCGTATTTAAAAGCTTTACCGCTCTGTAAACGATACAACGGCGGCGTAGCGATATAGAGATACCCGTCTTCTATAATTTTAGGAAAATGCCGGTAAAAAAGACTTAAAAGCAAAGTGCGAATGTGGGCGCCGTCAACGTCAGCATCGGTCATTATAATGATCTTATGGTATCTTAATTTACTAATATCGAATTCTTCCGCAATAGCGGTCCCTAAAGCGATAACCAAAGATCTGATTTCTTTATTGGCCAATATCTTATCAACCCGTGATTTTTCCACATTAAGAATCTTTCCTCTCAAGGGAAGGATAGCCTGAAACTTTCTATCTCTACCTTGCTTAGCGCTGCCGCCGGCAGAATCACCCTCTACAATAAAAAGCTCTCCTTCTTCGGCACTTTTTGTCTGGCAGTCGGCTAATTTACCCGGCAGAGCCAGCCCGTCAAGCGCTCCTCTTCTTAGTATTGTATCTTTAGCCGCTTTGGCGGCAGCTCTCGCTTTAGCCGCAAGAAGCGTCTTACCCACCATAGCTCGGGCATCGTTAGGGTGAGTCTCCAAAAAGATTTTCAAAGATTCACCAACTACAGTTTCAACGGCAGTTCTGGCCTCGGTATTACCTAAACGTGCCTTGGTCTGACCTTCAAATTGAGGTTCACGGAGTTTAACTGACACTATGGTTGTAAGGCCTTCCCTTACGTCATCCCCCGTCAAATTACCATCTTTCTCTTTAATAAATCCTTCCGTACGCGCGTAGTCATTCAACACCCTCGTTAAAGCGGACCTGAAACCTGTTGAATGCATACCTCCATCAGTAGTATGAATATTATTGGCAAAAGATAATTCTTCAGTTTCTATACCCTCGTTATAGGCAAAGGATGCTTCCACTCCCACGCCTCTATGTTCTTTTTCAACATAGAAAATATTTTCATGAACCAATCTTTCTCCATCTTCGTTTAGATAATCAAGAAAAGATTTTATACCGCCATCGAACTTGAAAGCATAGTAATAAGGAATATCTTCCCGCTCATCCAAGAAAACAATCCTTATGCCTTTAGTGAGATAGGCTTGTTCTCGCAGGTGATCCAAAATGCGGCGCCTCTCGAATTCTATCTTCGGAAAAACTAAAGGATCGGGAGAGAAAGTAACTTTAGTTCCAGTTGCGCCGCACTTTCCCGCTTCTTTTACTTTTTGTTTTGGTTTACCTCTTTCGTATTCCTGTATATATAATTTGCCGTCACGGCAAACTTCCACTTTAAGCTCTTGAGAAAGAGCATTAACCACGGAAACGCCCACGCCGTGAAGGCCTCCTGAAACTTTATACGATTCTCCTCCAAATTTACCACCGGCATGAAGTGTTGTCATAACGGTTTCCAAAGCCGATTTTTTGGTCTGCTTGTGCATCTCCACCGGTATGCCGCGGCCGTTGTCTAAAACGCTTACCACATTGCCTTTAAGCAATCTTACTTCTATATCGGTCGCAAAACCGGCCATCGCTTCGTCGATGGAGTTATCAACTACTTCCCAGATAAGGTGAAGCAAACCGGCGGTGTCGGTAGTACCGATGTACATACCGGGTCTCTTCCTCACCGGTTCCAGCCCCTCTAATACGTATATATCGGCAGCCGTATATGAACCTTCTTTTTTCTCCTTTTTAACCATTAATTAAAGTTATAAAACTAAAATGCCGACACTCACGGCACTATGATTATACGACTAATAGAGTATAAAAACAAGTCTAAAACTTGACTAAAATAGGCTTAAAAACGGAGCAAAGTTAACGTATAACCGCTTTTAAAGAATTTGTAAGGGCGCGGCTAACTTTCGCAAACTCGGTATCAACTTCACCATCCCTTAGAGTCTTCTCACCCGAACGAAAAACTATTCTAAAAGTTAAACTTTTCTTTTTGGGATCACCGCCAAATTTTTCAAAGTAGTCAATTAGGTCGACATCTTCTACATCTTTCAAAGACAAATTATCAATTACCTCCATCACCTCGCCCACTCTCACCTCCGTTGGCACAACAATGGAAATATCTCTCATGACGGCGGGATACTTGGGCAGCGGGTGGTACTCATTTTCCCCGAGGGTAAGTTTAACAAGATTATCTAAATTGATTTCAGCTACAGCTTCGCCTTTGTGAACAACTTCTATGGAACCGAAAATGTCATGGTCTGATTCTATAAGTAAATGATTCTTGCCATCGGGTCTCATCAAAATTTCCACCAACCCTACGCCTTCAAGTAAGTGACTTAAGACGCCCTTGAGATGAAGAAGAGCGTCCTCTTCTTTAAGCGCTATTCCTAAATGCAAACTTTCGCCTTTGGTACTCCAAACTCTACCCACTTCAAAAATCCTTATATTTCCGAAATCCTTGGAATTGGCTCTCAAATTCCCTTTAAGAACTAGAGACAAACTTATTCTTAAGTACTTCTTATCCTGTGAAATGGGATTCTCCAACTCCAAAGAGTCTTTATCCTTTTGGCCTACGAACGAATAATTATAAACCTCGCTAAACCCGAAGCCGACAAGAATTTTCCTTATTTTATTCTTAAGCACGACATCGTCCTGAACTTCTGCCGGATGCAAACCGACTACAGGAGGCAGTGACTTAAGTTCGTTCAATCCGCAAAGCCTTACAACCTCTTCGGCCAAATCCTCAAAAATGTTGATGTCATCACGCAAGACGGACGGTTCGACGAGAAAAGAATTGGTCTTTTTAGAATCGCGAATAATAAATCCTAATCTTTTTAGATAAGTAATGGCAGACTTTTTATCCAGATTGAGACCTATAAATTTATTGAATTTATCTACATCAAATTCTATAACCTTTTTCCCCGGAAGTTTTGCGGAAACGTCCATCGAATCTAAAAGTTTAGCCCCTAAAATATTTCTCAAAAGAATCGTAGCCCTATCTATACCTACAATTGCCAAGCGCGGATTCAAACCGTGAGAAAATCTTAAAGAAGCATCTGTCACAAGCGGTAACTTCTTCATTGTTTTATAGATGCTTACCTGGTCAAAATTAGCCGCTTCTACAATAATTCGTTTGGTATTCTTATAAACTTCGGCTCTCTTGCCGCCTTTTACGCCGGCGATGGCGAGCGGTCCTTTATTATCAGCGATAACGATATCCTTTTCATCCAAATGATACTTAACGCCGTCTAAAGAAGTTACTTCTTCCTTGTTTTTGGCATTCCTTACAATAATTCCTTTTTCGATTTCATTCGCATCAAAAGCGTGGAGCGGTTGACCGGTTTCAAGCATTACGTAATTCATAATGTCCACCACTCCGTTTATGGGGCGCAGGCCGCAAGAATCAAGTATCTTCTTCATCCACTGCGGCGAACTGCCAACTTTTTTTAATTCAAATAATCTACCTGCGTAGCGAGGGCATAATTTCTTATCCAAGACTTTGATTTTTAATAGACCTTTATCTTCGGGAAAATTAACAATTCTTTTATCTTCTATTTTAGTCTTTAGATTAAAAATAGCTGCTGCCTCTCTGGCTATCCCCCAGTGCGAGGCAGCGTCCGAATATCTGTTGGGAGACAACTTTACCTCAAAAGCATCTCCAGGCAGCAGTTCGGTCTCAAATGCCTTCATATTCAGGCCATCAATAAGTTTGGCTTTGGCGGGCGCTTGAGGAATTAATTTTTTGATGAAAGCGTAAGAAAATTTCATGGTTAGAACTGATTGATAAATTTCAAATCGCCCGTATAAAACATCCTGATATCAGGAATTTTGTATTTAATCATAGCCAGACGTTCTATGCCTACTCCAAAAGCAAATCCTTGCAGGTCGCGCGGATTCAAGTGCGCCGCCTCAAAAACTCGCGGATGAACCATACCTGCGCCCATTACCTCCAGCCACTCTCCCCTGCCCTTAGTGGCGAATTTAATGTCAACTTCGACAGCAGGCTCGACAAATGGGAAATATGAAGGCCTGAAACGGAACTCAATTTTCTCTTTAAACAACCTCTTAAAAAAGGCTTCTATGACGAACTTGAAATTAGCCAGAGAAATATTCTCGCCAACCATAAGCCCTTCAAGCTGGTAAAAGTTGATTTCATGAGAAGCATCGGTGGCTTCGTATCTGAACACCCTACCCGGCACTATTATCTGGAACGGCGGCTTATGCGTTTCCATATAACGGATTTGCATCGGAGAGGTATGAGTGCGCATTAGTAATTTTGATTTTTGATTTTTGATTTTTGATTTTATCCAAAATGTATCCCACATATCTCTTGCGGGATGCGATGGTGGAATATTCAAAGCGTCAAAGTTGTAGTATTCGCTTTCGAGTTCCGGTCCCTCCACAATGGAGAAATTCAAGGAAGTAAATATCTCTTTTATCTCGTCCTCTATCTTGGTCAAAGGATGTAAATGGCCAACGGCTACCTTTTTGCCAGGCCTTGTTATATCAATAAACTCATCCTTGCCTTCCGCGCTTAACTCTTTATGCTTAAATTCAACAACCTCTTCTAATTCACGCCTCAACTTGTTTGCCGCCTGCCCCAAGTTCTTTCTCTCGTTTAATGACAAACCCTTAAGAGAACGCAGGATGTCGGTTAGTTCTCCTTTGCGCCCCAAGTATTTCACACGAAAAAATTCAAGTTGTTTTATATCTTCAATACCCTCCGCTTCATCTAAAGCTCGTTTTCTTAGACTTTCAATATCCACACTACGCATATCTCAAATAATACAACTTAAATATAAGATTTCCAAACATCTTAAGGAATTCTATAAAAAGAGAGCCGCCCATTCCCTAAGCTACCGCTCGGTCGCCCAGCGAGCGACTTCGCTGTGGGTCGTCGCTCGCTCCCGCCCCGACTTTCAGTCGAGGCGGACCATGCCCGCTCGCTCCTCGGCACTCGCTACGGGAAAAGGCAATTCTCTTTTTGTGTTAGGAAACTCTGTTTTCTTGTAGCCAACATCTCGGGAGGCAGAGATAGAAATTACCTTGGCGAACGAGGGGGAAGCCGGAACTGCAGGAGCCCCGCCGTCTGGCGGGGCGACTAAATTCCGGAGGGTTCCCCGAAGTGAGCCAAGGATAATTTCTCTATGTCGGAGAGCTGTTGGCGGAGAAAATAGAGTTTTCTATTTTACCGGGATGCATAACCGCGGTTCCGGTAGAGGCGTAGCGGTGCGGCCGCGAGAGGAAGGGAAATATTCTTTGACAAATGCTATGCGAGAAGACTAAAATGCGAGTGCCTATAAAGGTTGATATCGCGGGGTGGAGGAACGGTTACCTCGCCCCGAGCCACTAACTCGGGGAGGAGCGGGTTCGAATAATGTATTACATCTATATTCTGAAAAGTTTAACGAAAGACAGGTATTATATCGGACACACAGACGACCTTAAGAGTAGATTAGAAAGACACAACTTCGGGAAAGTCAGGGGAAGCCGAAATTGGAAACCGTGGCAGATAGTTTATAAAGAATCATATTCTTCCAGAGGCGAAGCAATGAAAAGAGAAAGTAAGTTGAAAAGTTGGAAGAATAAGAATATGTTAAATGAGTTGATATCGCGGGGTGGAGGAACGGTTACCTCGGAAGCCTCATAAGCTTCAGGAGCGGGTTCAATTCCCGCCCCCGCAACAAACATTCATAAAGTCTTTCTTCCCCTCAACCCGCTTCGCTCGTCCAGCGACTCGCTCGCTTATTACTCGCCGCTCGCCGGCCGATAACGAAACGGCCGGACCATGCCGAGCGGCTGCGTGGGTTTCGGAGAAAGAAAAACTTTATTCACTATTCTAGTAAACCAACCAACTCCTTTTCGTCTATTATCTTAACTCCCAGTTTTTTAGCCTTATCAAATTTTGAGCCGGGTTCGGCGCCGACTACCACATAGTCGGTTTTTTTGCTTACTGATTCGGAAATATTCCCGCCCAAATCACGAATCTTCTCCTTAATCTTATCTCTAGACATTGACTCTAAACTGCCGGTTAAAACAAAACTTTTACCGCTAAGTTTATTGCTTTTAGTAGTTGTTTTAGAAGTCTCCAGTTCAATGCCGACTTTCTCAAGTTTTTTTAGAAATCTAATGTACTTTTCATTGTGAAACCAATCATAAATACTTTGTGCTACTTTGGGGCCAATATCCGGTATTGTTTGTAATTCTTCTAAAGAGATAGATTTATAAAAACTAGCCAGTTCTGAAATAGTTATATTCTTATGTACGCGAAGAGAATCCAGAAATTTCTTAGCTAAAAGATTTGCTGTTTCCTCGCCTATGTGGAATATTCCTAAGCTGTAAATAAATCTAGGCAAAGAAATATTTTTCTTGCGATTAATTTCTTCCACTATATTTTGTGCCGATTTTTCACCGAAACGCGGAAGCGAAGCAATATCGCCTTCTTTTAAAGTGAAAATATCGGCCGCATCGTTTATTAATCCCTCGTCTAGAAATCTATCGATTATTTGAAAACCCAAGCCTCTTATGTCAAAAGCGGATCTTGAAACAAAGTGATCTAAAGACTCTCGTAGTCTCGCCCCGCAATTAGAGTTGGAACAGCGGTAGATAACGCCGTCTTTTATAACCTTAGAATTATCTACCGGACAAAAAATGGGCATTTTAAACTCTTTTTGTTTTCCTGTGCGCAGTTCTTTCAAGACTCCAGTAATCTGTGGAATAACGTCGCCGGCGCGGCTTATAACCACCGTGTCCTCTATTTTTACGCCTAAACGTTTAATCTCGTCATAGTTATGTAAGGTAGCGTGAGTGATAGTTATCCCTCCAACTTCGACTGGCTTTAGATGGGCAACCGGTGTAAGCGCGCCCGTTCTTCCAACTTGAATTTTTATATCTTCAATAATAGTAGTCGCTTCTTTGGGAGAAAATTTATAAGCAATAGCGGCTCGCGGCGCTTTGCCGATAACTCCGGCTTCTTCGAAAATTCTATTGCTGTTCACAACAACCACTATGCCGTCTATTTCATAAGGAAGTTTATCTCTATGTTTTTCCCAGTAATTGCGAAATTCAAAAACTTCTTCTAAAGACCCCAGAAGCTTGTTATTGGGATTGGTTTTAAAGCCAAGCTTATGGAGCGTCAGGTGTTCCTCGTTATGTTTCTCCTCTGAAATCCCAGTTACAACATCATAAGCAAACGAATCCAATTGGCGGTAGAACGTAACCTTGGGATCAAGCTGCCTAATGGAACCGGCTGCAATATTGCGGGGGTTGGCATAAACTTTTTCTCCCTTCTTTTTCTGCTCTTTGTTAATGCGTTCAAATTCTTTCTTGGTTAAGAAAACCTCTCCCCGCACCACAAGCCGTTTTGGAATTTGGTCTTTGCCTGCCTGCCGGCCAGGCAAGGTTTTTGGATTTTCTAACTTTAGCGGTATCGCCTCCACGGTTTTAAGGTTCTCGGTAACATCCTCGCCGGTCACGCCATCTCCTCTGGTTGAACCTTGTATGAGCAAACCGTCCTCATAAATTAATTCAATAGCTAAACCATCAATTTTAAGCTCGGCATAGAACTCTTCTTTTATTTTCTTGCCTAAATAATTCTCCAATCTGTTAGACCAAGACGCCATATCGTCCTCGGAAAAAGCATCGTTAAAAGAAAGCATAGGTGTCTCATGATGAACCTTCACGAACTGCTTTAAGGGTTTCCCGCCAACGCGCTGTGTTGGTGAATCCGGAGTTATCAAGTCCGGATAAGTTTGTTCTAAATCAAAAAGCTCCTTTTTTAAAGAATCTAAAGCTTCATCGGAGATAAGCGACTTATTTAAAACGTGATAAGCGTAGCGGTAACGGT
>CAZHYH010000012.1:5684-12738 GCA_964536655.1 uncultured Candidatus Saccharibacteria bacterium | reverse complement strand
AATCGCCAACAAGGCGCCTGCTTACCGGCAGACAGGGTTTTTTGGTTTGGGATGGTTAGGGTATTGACAAGGAAACAGTTATGGGTATCTATTCATAATAGATAGTCGTTATCAAAGGTCGGGCTATCTATTGGATAATAATACCCAATAAAAACTATGCCAAGATTTAATGGAACTGGCCCAATGGGACAGGGCCCAAGAACCGGCCGAGGATTAGGCCCTTGTGGGGGCGGTATGGGACGAGGCTGGGGTTGCGGGGGCGGTTATGGTTTTGGTTTCAGGAGATTTATTTCTCCTAAAAACGAACTGGCCGCCTTGGAAGATGAAGAAAAGATGCTTGAGGAAGAATTGTCCGCAATCCGCGAAGAAAAAGCCGCTCTGAAAGGCCAGCAAAAATAAAAGAAGGCCGAGAATCCCAGCTCTTCCCTTTCGGAAAGGGCTGGGAGGACCTTCTTTGTTTAAAGAATATCAACAATTTTAGATATTTTCAAATATATGCCAAGACCAAGATTATGCCGAAAAATTAGATTTGACCCCAATGTAACCTATTTCAAGCCCCAAGGCGTACCAATGAGATATTTAGAGGTGATCGAATTAACCACTGAGGAAGCAGAAGCTTTAAGATTAAGAAATATAAAAGATTTAGAGCAAACGGAAGCGGCCAAAAAAATGAATACTTCACAGAGTACTTTTCAGAGAATCCTATCGTCGGCTTATAAGAAAATCACGGAAGCTTTAATAGAAGGGAAGGCTATAAAGATAATAAAATAGGATGTTTTATTCTCTCTAATAAAAGTTATTAGGAAAGATGTTTGGAAATAAGTTTTGTCATTTCAAACATATTGACAACTTCTTTTCCACCAAATACTTTTTTCAAACTTTCATCAGCATTGATGTTTCGCTTGTTCTTTAGGTCCTGAAGGTTATGTTCTTTGATATACGCCCAAAGCTTTTTTACAACCTCTGATCTGGGCATGGGACCCTTGCCGACTATTACCGCTAACTCCGCACCGATATTCATCGGTTTCATAAACGCAGAATTGCTTTTTTGTTCCATAAAATTGTTTATTAATTTATTCAGGTGAGACCTTTATGTAATTATACATAATTTATGGGTAAATAGTAAATCTCAAATAAGAACATTTCCATTTGCCAGTATTTTCTGTTATACTCAAAGAATAATTAACTAATTAATAAAATACATATATGGCAAAAAGAAACACGGGGCTGGATAAACATAAAAAATCACATTCTCACAAAACCAAGAAGCGATTGGAAATAAAGAGGCTTATGCTGGAAGCAAAAAGAAGCAAAAGGCACAAATAAAACTTATTAAAAACAGTACTAGGACCATGTGGGTTCTAGCATCATCTACTATACAATCCACTTCAAAAATAAAATTAGGGACAGTGGGTATCCCTAACTTTAGTTGGCGGTGATATACTTTAGATAAGGGAATCATGTTTATAACAATCCTACTTTTCTTTTTAGGTTTCTACATCCTTATCAAAGGATCAAGTTTTATTACTGACGGAGCCGCGAACTTAGCTAGACAATTAAATATTTCTACTTGGGTTATCGGCCTTGTTATTGTTGGCATAGGCACTTCCGTTCCGGAATTCAGCATAACTTTAATTTCTAATTTTTTTGGTAGAGAGGGGATTGCTCTGGGTACAATTATCGGCAGTAACACTTTTAACATCCTATTTATATTAGGAGTCTCGGCAGTATTCTTCCCTCTAACTTTTAAAGAAAGATGGGTTAAGCGCGACCTTGTCTGGAATATTTTCGCGGTGCTTGCCGCGTTGCTCGTCGCAACTTACTCGCTATACGGCGGAGAGAATTCTATAATTAGTCGTACCGAAGGCCTTGTCCTACTTACGCTCTTTTGCGTCTGGATTTACTACTCTTTAAAAAGGCCGGACGATACAAGTGTGGACGCGGGAAGCACTCGCGCTTTTACTCTGCCGGTGGTCATCTTTATGATATTCATGGGTTTGGCGGGCGTAATCTTCGGCGGCAAGTGGGTGGTGGATGGAGCTGTGGTGATTGCTAGAGATTTGGGATTAAGCGAAAGATTGATAGGACTTACCATAATAGGCATAGGCACATCGTTGCCGGAACTGGTTGTTTCTCTAACGGCAGCTTACAAGAAACAAGTTGGCATAGCGGTAGGCAACATTATCGGTTCGAATATATTTGATTTCTTGATGATACTCGGATTTAGCGCCGTATTTTCTCCTGTCGTTTTCGAACCAGAGTTGTATGTGGATATCTTGGTCACTTTCATATCCGCCGCGGCTCTTATTGCCCTCTTATTTCTCGGCAAGCGATACGTTTTAACGAGACCCAAAGGACTCTTACTTATTGCCGCATACATCCTTTACCTTGTTTACTTGGCAGCAAGGGGATAGGTTTACCCCCACACCTATACATAGGTGTGGGGGTGTACTATAATTGTGGTAACGATGAAGAAGGTGGTAGTCGTAGGCGGTGGAACCGGAGTGTTTACGGTGTTAACTGGCCTCAAAAAGTACACACCCAATCTTACCGCCGTGGTAACGATGGCTGATGAAGGCGGCTCCACTGGCTTTTCCTCCGCCGTCAAAGAAGCGGAGAAAATTCTGGGCGTTAAAGGGAGAGTATTGCCTTCTACTCTCACCAAGTCGCGGTTATTTGCACGGCCATTATCTGGGTGGGTGTCGCGACATTAGGTGCTGGTCCCAGCGGGACGTACGACTTTTTTGCCAAATGCTTGGCGGAAAAGAAAGTAACTATGTACGGAGCCTATTGGTGCTCCCACTGCCAGAACGAGAAGCGTAATTTCGGCTCCTCCTTCCAGTATGTCCCTTATGTGGAATGTACCGAGCAACCGGATTTGTGCCAGGCGAAAGGCATAGCCGGATATCCGACTTGGATGACCGAAGATAGCAAGAAATACGAGGGTGAGCAGGGTTTAAACCGCTTGGCGGAGATTAGCGGATGTGAACTTGTTCAGGATGGTATTAAGAAATAGTAAGGTACTTACTCTTCTAATTTAGAGCAGTTAATATTTGACCGTAATTATGGTGCCCATGGTGTAGTGGTAACACTAAAGTTTGTGGAACTTTCATCACGGGTTCGAATCCCGTTGGGCACCCAGCAAAACAAAAACTACCCATCTCGGGTAGTTTTTGTTTTGTTGAATACGTCTTAACGGGATTCGAACAGGAAAGTGGGGCGGGGAAAAGCGGAAGCGTTTCCCCGTGAAGGAAGATATTAGAAACCGTGGGTTTCTAAGGAGCGATAGCGACGTTCGATTCCCTTGGGCACCCACCTAAAAAATTGACCTTGTGATTCGAGCCCATCGAAGTCAAATGCCTTGCTAAACCGGAGTCTGTTCATTATAATGAATTTAGCTATGTTAGAAAACACTACTGAGAGCGGATTGCGCAAATTTTTTAACGTTAAGTTTTTAATTGTTTTTTCTCCATTCCTTGTACTTCTTGCTACCGATTTATTTTTCGGGATCGAAAGTTCGGTATATCAGTTTGTATGGATTGCGGTAAAGATATATATCGGGGTCGCAACAGCCATAATTGTTTATAGATTCCTAAGACGTAGAGAGAACGTCCAAGGCTTAAATTTTTCAAAGATAGCCGTTTCATCTATTATCACAACAGCCGCTTGCCTACTGTGGGTTGTTGTCTGGTTTTTTTCACTTAGCAGAATTTCAGGTTATTCAGTTCCTATTGTTTTTTTCTTACTTATTTTTATTTTCGGTGGCGGATTCCTAGCGTTACCTGCTTATTTTTGGAGTCGTGGACGGCGATCGGAAGCAATTGGCACAATACTCCCGCTTCTAATTTTAGTGGGAGTCTCTTGGCTTTTTTCTTTGTAAAGCTTGTGTAAGTACAACTGGTAACACGGCAGGTTAATAGCTACACAGCTGTAAAATAAGTTCTAACGTTGTTCACTACACAGCTTATCGAAATAGAAGTTAACCATCTCGGGCAGTTTTTGTTCGATTGCCCGTTAGGCACCATAAAATATAGGCCCTTATAAAAATGTTATAATTTGATAAATGTTTATCACTGTATTACTGTTTTTCGCGGGGTTCTATATTCTAATCAAGGGATCTGGTTGGGTGACTGACGGCGCTTCCACTTTAGCCAGAAAACTTAATATTTCAACCTGGGTGATAGGTTTGGTAATTGTCGGCATCGGTGCGTCTATCCCGGAATTCAGCATCGCCGTCATTTCCAATTTTTTGGGCGACCAAGAAATCGCCCTGGGTACGATTATCGGCAGCAACACTTTTAATATCCTTCTTGTTTTAGGAGTTTCAGCTTTGCTTTTTCCATTAACGTTTAAAAACGGTTGGATTGAACGCGATCTTATTTGGAATATTTTCGCGGTCTTGATTGCTTCCTTCGCCGGTTTTTACTCATTGAGTGGAGGCGGAGATTTTCTAATTACGAGGACCGAGGGTCTTATTATGCTTATTCTGTTTTGTGTCTGGCTTTACTACTCATTGAAAAAACCGGACGATAATTCAACCGATGGCGTTTCTGATAGGGCGCTCACTCTGCCGCTTGTGGTATTAATGATTTTTATTGGCCTCGCGGGGGTAGTGTTGGGCGGTAAGTGGGTAGTTGATGGAGCGGTGGAGATAGCTATAGACCTGGGCGTTAGCGAGAAGTTAATCGGACTTACGATCGTGGGTATTGGAACTTCGCTTCCGGAACTCGCCATTTCCTTAAGAGCCGCTTATAAGAGACAAGTTGGCATAGCGGTAGGCAACATTATCGGTTCGAATATATTTGATTTCTTGATGATACTCGGATTTAGCGCCGTATTTTCTCCTGTCGTTTTCGAACCAGAGTTGTATGTGGATATCTTGGTCACTTTCATATCCGCCGCGGCTCTTATTGCCCTCTTATTTCTCGGCAAGCGATACGTTTTAACGAGACCCAAAGGACTCTTACTTATTGCCGCATACATCCTTTACCTTGTTTACTTGGCAGCAAGGGGATAGGTTTACCCCCACACCTATACATAGGTGTGGGGGTGTACTATAATTGTGGTAACGATGAAGAAGGTGGTAGTCGTAGGCGGTGGAACCGGAGTGTTTACGGTGTTAACTGGCCTCAAAAAGTACACACCCAATCTTACCGCCGTGGTAACGATGGCTGATGAAGGCGGTTCAACCGGCGTGTTGCGAGAAGAATTCGGGATTTTGCCTCCCGGCGATGTCCGCAAGGCTTTAATCGCTTTAGCTGACACTGATAACAAGCTCCTCTCGGAGCTTTTTAACTACCGTTTCAAGGAAGGTGTCGGATTAACGGGCCACAACTTCGGCAACTTGATGCTCACGGCCTTAGAGAGAATAACAGGCAGTTTTACCGAAGCTATTAAAGAAACGGAAAAAATCCTTGGCGTGAAAGGAAGAGTTTTGCCCGCAACGCTCGTAAAGTCGCGTCTCTTTGCCGAGCTTGAGAACGGTAAAATTATAAAGGGTGAAGGTAATATAGATATTCCCAATCACGACGGGCACTTAAGGATTAGAAAAGTCTGGTTGAAACCTAAAGCGACGATTAATCCGGAAGTTAGGGCGGCCATTCACAAAGCCGATGCCATTGTTATCGGTCCGGGAGATCTTTACACAAGCATTATTCCCAACTTACTTGTCGATGGTGTTTCCCAGGCCATCGGCGAATCTAAGGCCAGAAAAATTTATGTCGTTAACTTTATGACTAAGTTCGGAGAGACTCACGGTTTCGTTGCCGGCGACTTTGTGAGCGAAATGGAAAAATACCTAGGCCGCGACGTTTTGAATTTTGCGCTTATCAATAACAGGCGCCCTTCTTCGCATCGCATGAAAAAATATATCTTGGAACGCGCTTCATTTGTTGAGATAGACAAACTGCCCGGCAGACCCTCGCCCATTTTTGGAGACTTCTTGCGCTCCAATGGGTTCGTTCGCCACGACCCGGATAAGCTCGCTCGCGTGATTGTTTCTTTAATCTAACTCGGCTAAAATTTACTTAACTTCATGAAGGATTCTAAGCTCCAAAATTTAATTCGCGCCGAGATAAGGCGGCAGGAAGAATCGATTGACCTTATTGCTTCGGAAAACTTTGTCTCAAGCGACATCCTGCATGTTTTAGGGAGTCCTTTAAGCAATAAGTATTCCGAGGGGTATCCGGGTAAGCGTTATTATCCGGGAAACATTTATTACGACGAGATTGAGAGATTAGCCCAGGGAAGGGCTCTAAAAGCCTTTAAATTGAATCCTAAAGAGTGGCATGTGAATATCCAGCCTTATTTCCGGCTCGCCGGCGAATCTAGCTGTTTATACGGCTTTAATGGAACAACACGAAACGCTTATGGGCATGAAATTGGCCTCCGGTGGGCACTTAACCCATGGCCACAAAGTTTCAGCTACCGGCAAGTTTTGGAATTCGGTTCAGTATGGCGTAAATGAGAAGAGCGGACTTATTAATTATGAAGAAGTTCAAAGGATTGCGATGGAGGTCAAGCCTAAAGTAATAGTTTCGGGATTTACCGCTTATCGCCAAGCTTATCTATGAGGCCGTGAATAATAAATCCGGTGTCAAACAAAAAGTGTTACAACTATGCAAAAAATTTCCGGCAAAGAAGTTTCTCAAAGTCTGATTAAAAGACTTAAGGCGCTGGAACTGCCCGATAAAATTCTGGCGGCAATTTTAATAGGAGAGGACCCAACCTCTTTAAGTTTTCTGCGCCAGAAAGAAAAGATGGCTAAAGAGCTGGGAGTGGATTTCAGACTCTATAAATTGTCCGATAAGCTTACCAATGACGATTTGCGTGGGGAGGTGGGGAAAATCTCAAAGCAGAGCAAGGTTAGCGGCGTGATTGTTCAGCTGCCATTGCCTCCGGCAGTGAACAAATATTATGTGTCCAACGCTATTCCGCGAGAGAAGGACGTTGATGTCTTGGGAGAAAGAGCTCTGGGCGCGTTTTATAACGATAGAAACGATGTTATACCTCCGGCTGTAGGGGTAGTGGAAGAAATTCTAAAAACTGTAAACTA
>CAZHYH010000012.1:0-5584 GCA_964536655.1 uncultured Candidatus Saccharibacteria bacterium | reverse complement strand
GAACTAAAAACTAAAAAGGTAACCGTGCTCGGCTTAGGGAAATTAGTCGGCAAGCCGATAAGCGTCTGGCTTACTGGCAAGTGTAGAGAATTGTATTTGTTGGATAAAGAAAGTGATTTAGAAGGGATAGGGCAAGTGGATTTGGTTATTACAGGCGTCGGCAAGGCCGGTTTGGTAAATCCTAAGATGCTAAAGATTGGCGCGGGAGTCATAGACTTCGGTTATTATTATTTTCCCGATGGCAGGCTTTCCGGAGATTTTGACCCGAATCCCGAAAAAGAATTAGAGAAACTTTCCTTTTATACGCCCACACCTGGAGGAACCGGGCCCATATTAGTCGCTAAACTTTTCGAAAACTTCTATACTTTAAACAAGAAAAGGTAATCTATTTACTATCTGGAATGGCTAAAAAAATTTATGGCGGTTTTCGAGCCGCATTTAACGGGTTTAGGGAAACGATTATTTTCGAGAGAAGTTTCAAAATAATGTTAGTCGTGGGAGCGCTTGTTGTGGGGGCCATGTTTTACTTTCCAACTTCACGCCTTGAAAAGGTGGTGTTGTTACTTGCCACTTTCTCGGTGCTCATACTTGAACTTATCAATTCTACGGTCGAACGGATTATGGATGTGGTGACCTCCGTTCACGATGAAAGGATAAGGGTAATTAAAGATTTGATGGCGGCTATAGTGCTATTGGCCAGCTTCGGGTCCGCGGTGGTGGGCGCGTTGATATTCTTACCGTACATTTTAGAACTCTTAAAATGAAATCCCGCAGTGAAAATTTGATTGGTCGCCTTAGGCGACACACGCGAAGCGAATCAAATTTCTACTGCGGGATGAAATAGCTCCGAGCTTGTTAAGCTGGAGCTATTACGCGTTGTCTGAAGAGGGGATATTTTTCTCTTACTTCTATATCTTCAGTATCATCTGGGTAGACCATAAAGCCGAAACGGCTTTTGGCCATGAATCTGAACTCTGGATCGTCATCCATTACTAAGACCTCATGAGGTGGAACGTCCTTGCTCTTGGCAAACTCTGCCAATCTGTAGAGCACCGATTCGTCCGGTTTCACGCTTTTGGTTTCCCACAATTCCGGTCCGTGGCATAATTTACTGACACTGCCGAAAATTGTCTTGCGTACCTGGACGAAACTCATCCGCTGAAGGATATAGCTGTTCTTTCCAAGCGCCGTCATGAGTCCGTGAATACTGCGATCCGTGATGATACCCACATAAGGTACATCCCAGTTGTAACAGACTTTTTCCATCCTATCGTTCATTTCGTATCTGGCTTTGAAGACGACCTCGCCCATTTCCAATATTTCCAGTGCTATCTTTTTCAAAATTGGCATCTGCGCTAAGAGTCTTGATATATTGCCGTTAGAAGAAATTTTTGCAAGTAGGCTCGAATTAAGAACCCCGTCTACATCCAACGCAACAATCGTTGGCGTTATGCGGTAGCGCATATAGAGTAGGGCCTTTTGCCGACATGGGTAACGTGTAAGCAATAGGACAGATTAATTAATAATTTAAAAGAGCAGGCTATCCTCAAGGGACAATCTGCTCTAAAGTTCGACCTTTAGGCTAATTATCCCAAGAAGGGAATATGCCTAAAGTAACATTTTATTATCGGTTAGTCAAGCCGGCTCTATTGTTGAGATTCGACTGCCGCAGCAACTTTCTTTTTAATATCCTGGAGAAGTTTTTTGTCTTCTTTCAATTTGTCTCTGATGTTATCAAAACCAACGCCTAATTTTTCACCTTCAAATGAGTAGCTCGCGCCGGATCTCGTTATAATGCCGTATTTTATGCCAGTGTTTAATACATCTCCCTCATAAGAAATACCAGTCCCGTACAAAATATCAAATTCAGCTTTCTTAAAGGGAGGAGCTACTTTATTTTTGACAACTTTGGCTATGATGCGGTTGCCGACTACGTCTTCTCCTTTTTTAATTTGGGCAGAGCGCCTTACATCGATCCTTACCGACGAATAAAACTTAAGAGCTCTGCCGCCGGGAGTGACTTCGGGGTTGCCGAATATTATGCCTACTTTTTCCCTAAGCTGGTTTATAAAGACTATTGTCGTTTGGCTTTTATCGGCTATGGCGGTGATTTTTCTCAAGGCTTGGGACATCATCCTGGCCTGGAGCCCGATGAATTGTGCTCCCATCTCGCCCTCAATTTCCGCTTTTGGGGTGAGCGCGGCAACCGAGTCCACCACAATAATACTTATCATTCCGGAGCGGACTAAACTTTCCATTATATTCAGCGCTTCCTCACCGCTAGATGGCTGGGATATCAAGAGGTCATTTATTCTTACACCGATGCGCTTAGCGTACTCAGGGTCTAATCCATGTTCGGCATCTATAAAAGCGGCTTTGCCTCCTTGTTTTTGAACTTCGGCAGTAGCGTGAAGCGCTAAAGTTGTTTTTCCGGAACTCTCTGGGCCGAAAATTTCAATAATTCTCCCTCTTGGCAGGCCGCCAACTCCCAAAGCAATATCTAAGGAAAATGATCCCGTTGGTGTAACGTTTACATTTACGCGTCTCGCTTCGCCAAGGCACATAATGGCTTCATCGCCATATTTATCACGAAGGGTTTGCAGTAAATTTTCAAGATTGCCGTTTCCGGCTTCTTTTTCCGGTTTATTTTGTGTTTTTGGGATCATACCAGGTAGTAGAAACTCGATTATTTATTCTTAATAAGATTCATGACCTTTTGGTAGATTGGTTGTTTTTTCTTGAATATTCTTGCCTTTCGTAAAAACCCTTTGTTCACCTGAAGGCGAACTAATCGAGTTTTCACTACTTGGCATTAATTTATTAAAGGCTCTTTATTAACCGGTTCTTCGTAAAATACTTGTCTTATAATTTTAGTTTCTCGACCTAAGAATCTTTTTGCGTCAAACTCAAGCGTGTTTAACCCCGGAGATAAGTTTATTTCTTTTTCAAACTTACCGGCGTCATCAGTATAAACTATTTCCTGGTTTAAAGTTAGACGGTCCTTTGGATTAATACGTCCCGACACCTTTATCGACCTTTCCTGCGCAATAAAAGTGTTTTCCGGCAAACTTACTTCTATGGTCGGCGTGCCCAAGATATCTTTCATTCTAAAAGCCAGAAATCCGGCAATAACTATTAATATAAGAAAGACTATTATAAAGTTTTTATTTATTTTTTGGATAGCAAACCTGTTTACCGGAAGCCGGTCTTTTTCCCCGGAACTTCTGATCTCCATCGTGTCTTTGTAACTCTTCAAGATAAATGCCGGATCGACGTTTAAAGAGGAAGCAATTCTTAAAAGATAACCTCTTATATAAGGCTTAGCCGGAAGCCTTTTAAAATCCGCTTCCAAGAGCGCGGCTATGAATCGATGGGGGATGGAGGTTCCTAAACTCAACTTCTCAATAGTCACGTTGCGTTCCTCCATCAGCTCTTTTAAAAGCTCTGATATGTGTCTGGGTTCTTTATTATTCATCATAGTCTTCTAGAAACACTTCCCTCGGCTTTGCGCCTTCGCCGGGACCTATTAAGCCTTTTGCCTCCATTATATCAAGAAGTCGCGCCGCGCGCGCGTAGCCGACTTTTAGGCGCCTTTGGAGGAGCGACGCCGATGCTTTTTTTGCCTCTTTTACGACTCTTAACGCCTCGCTAAAAAGTTCATCATCTTCTTCGTCCGGCATATAATCATCAAAGTTTTCTTTCTCTAAGCTTTGTTCAACCGCCTCTTCCAAGCCGTTTTCCGGTTCCATCGGGTTTTCTTTAGTTATGAATTCCACCACATGCTTAACTTCTTCATCGGTGAGATACGTGCCTTGTATTCTTTTTGGTTTTGAAAAGTCGGTTGAAACGAAAAGCATGTCTCCTCCGCCAAGTAATTTTTCCGCCCCGGCCATATCAAGAATTGTGCGGGAGTCAACTTGGCTTGCGACTTGGAGCGCGGCTCTGGCGGTGATATTCGCTTTGATAAGTCCCGTGATTACATCAACCGATGGCCTTTGCGTTGAAACTACAAGATGGATGCCGGTGGCCCTCGCCATCTGCGCCAATCTTACTATTGAACCTTCGATTTCTCTTCCGAAGGCGACCATAAGGTCAGCCAACTCGTCAATAATTATTATGATATACGGCATTGCCGCCTCGCGGCGCTTTTCGTTGTAGCTGCCGATATCTCTTACGCCAGCTTTAAGAAGCACTTCATATCTTCTTTCCATTTCTCCAATGGCGAAACGCAACGCGGCTACGGCTTTCTTACTTTCGGTAATGACGGGCGAGACGAGATGAGGCAGCCCTTCATAAACCGAAAGCTCCACTCTTTTTGGGTCAATAAGTATAAGCCGCAAAATTTCCGGAGAGTTTTTATACAGAAGAGAAACTATAAGCGAGTGGATTAATACCGACTTTCCGCTCCCTGTGGTGCCGGCTATCAACATATGAGGCATTTTCCCGAGGTTTGTGAATATCGGTTCTCCGGACACGTCTCTCCCTAGCGGGAAGGTAAGCGGTCCGGAATTAGAGAATTCGGGATAGCTTATGATTCCGCCGAGTCTTACGATACTGCCAACTTTATTAGGCACTTCTATGCCCACCAGCGATTTACCGGGGATTGGCGCTTCTATCCTTATAGGATGAGCCGCTAGCGCCAAGGATAAATCCTGGTTTAAAGCAGTGATTCTTGAAAGTTTTACTCCCTCCGCCGGTTTTAATGTGTATCTTGTTACCTTCGGGCCTATGGTAATCTCACCCATCTCTACTGGAATACCGAAACTCTCCAAAGTTCTCTTTATAATATTGGCGTTGGCCCTTAAGTCTCCCACGGTCGGTTTTTCACTGGTTGATTTTAGAAGACTTATGGGGGGCGGTACGTAATTGGTTTTATAAATCGGCCTGGTTTTGATTGGTAGCGTTTCTCCCTTTATCTCTTTCTTCTCCGATTTGTCTTTTGTCTCTTCTGTTTCAGTTGCCGTCATGGCTTCCGCTCCCGGAATTTTTATTTCCGGCTCCTTGAGCGCTTCTGGCGCGGCCTCTCCCTCTTTCTTTGGTTTTCTAAAGAACAAGCTTTTATTAATCTTAATCGGCGTATTAAACGTTATGATAAGAGCGGCTATTAATATGGTAAAATTTAAAGTGAGCGAAGCCCAGTAACCAAAAAGCGCCTCTAAGCTGCCAAGTATGTTGCCGAGCCAACCTCCTCTTTGCGCGTAAAGGATGTCAATTACTCCCAAGCTCGCAAGCACTACAAAAAGTGCGCCTAATAAAGTTGCGGCCAAAACCCTTTTGGCGCCGCTCGTAAAAAGCGTGAAACTTACGACGAGAAGCGTCACGGGTAATAGCCAAAAACCCACGCCCATTAAGGTTGTAAGTACGCTAAAAATTATTTTGCCTAAGGGCCCGGCCTTATCAAAACCGGAGAGTATAAACACCACAGATAGGCCCAGCGAAAAAACTGCGATGATACTGGCTTTAGCTTCCGGATGTATAAAATAGCTTTTCTCCCTTTCTTTGTTTCGAGGTTTTTTCTTAGCCATTAGCGGGACAAGATTTGTTTACCTTTAAATTAGACACCAAAACAGGTTAAAATTCAATT
>CAZHYH010000011.1:0-13084 GCA_964536655.1 uncultured Candidatus Saccharibacteria bacterium | reverse complement strand
GTTACATTTTTATCAACAGCGTATTTGACGGCCTTGGTTAAGTCGGGCAATACATTATTGCAGAAACCCTTGTAAACGTAAGGTCTTCCAGTCCCCAAGCTCATATTAATAGCATCGGCATCGAAGTTGTCAACAGCCCAATAAATGCCGGCTACTACATCACTGAAATAACCAGAACCGTTCTGGTCGAGTACTTTGCCAGCGATAATTCCTGTATCAGGGGCTACGCCTTTTGCTTTAGGATCATCAATGCCGTCGGCAGTAATAATTCCGGAAACATGACTGCCATGTCCGTTGTCGTCCATCGGGTCATCATCATCATTCACGAAGTCATTTCCCCCTAAGTAGCTGGAACTCAATTCCGGATGATTATAATTGTAGCCAGTGTCCAAAACAACGACTTTCCTGCCAACGCCAGTGTTACCCGTATTGTGTACCAAATCAGCACCGATTTGCTTGTTAGCGCTAATGCTTTGAGTCGTAACCTGGTTGCGCGAATCGGCATGACTGTTCTCGTCAAGAGCAAAAACCATTACATCTTCGGCAAGAGATAAAGATTCGGCTACTCCCTGCGGACAGCTAAGAGCTTTTAACGTCTTCGCATCTCTTACAACCTTACAACCCGAAGAAATCGCATTACTCACTTCTTCTTCGGTATGAGCAATCACCCTTTTCGTGTCTCCTTTATCGACGATTCCTCGAGCGTTAACCACGCCCACAAGAACAAAAATCGCAACCAAGACGGCTACGGCAACTAAATATTTTTTGAAATTCATCAGATTTAAACAGATTTAACGACCTTTTTAACGGTTTTCTTATATTAAGTTTAGACTAGGGCCGCCTGTCCTGTCAAGGTTTGGGCAGAAATTTCCTTACCAAGTAAAATATGGCGCTTCCAACAACTATCCCCAGGAGAATGTCAGTAGGCCAGTGGAAACCTACGGCTATCCTTCCAATGCCCACAAGTAGAGTAAGGGCAATAAACCATTTACCCCAGCCGCGATTTTCGTGCCAAACAAGTAATGCAAGCGGCACCAAAAACGCCATATGTCCTGAAGGCAGGGAACTTGTTGCTGAAGAGTCGATAATGGGCAAATTAAATTCTACAAAAGGCCTGGGGTGATAGTAAAAGAAACGAATGAGCTCCGTAATAATTCCGCGAGAAAGGATAACGGCAAGTGAACCTAAAGATAAGAGGTAAAGCCGCTTACGAGAACTATATTTAAATAGTATGAATAAAATAAAAAGACCTACTAAAACGTAAATCAAGTACTTCGCAGAAAAGAGAGCGAACGATTCAAAAATGGCATAACGGTGCGCCGCACTATAAATAATATTAAATAAAGACGTATCGAAAGACATTACGTTTATCTCCTTACATAAGGCAGAAGACCCATAAATCTGGCGCGTTTAATGGCCCTCGCCAAACTCCTTTGGTGTTTACTGCAGGTACTAGTATGTCTGGGATCAATAATCTTAGCCTGGCCTGAAACAAATCGTCTCAGGAGATCAGCCTCTTTGTAGTCGATATCAACCACATTCTGCGAACAAAAAAAACACTGTTCTTTTCTCATGCCAATTATGTATAAATTTTCGAGTCTGTGGACGACGAAAATTTATCCACAGAATTGAGCACCGAGCACTCAAATTTAACCAAACGATCTTCAAAAAAAGATTGGTTTGATTTTAGGTTGATTTGATTTTTAACAATTAACATCTTCATAAGTTTGAGTGCTCGGTTAATTCGTCTTGCAAAATTTTATTCGCCATATGCTCTAAAATTTTGAGACTCATTAAAACGGCAAATCTTCTGGTTTTATGTCTTCACCATCAATATCAATCACGGGCATATCTTCTTTTGACGCAGCTGTTTTTGTAGTAGGTTTCACGCCTGAGGCTCCTTGTCCGCTCTTTGGTCCAAACTGAATTCTTTCCGCCACTATTTCCGTCCGATACTGCTTACTGCCATCTTTTCCATCCCATGAACGAGTCTGAATTCTGCCTTCAATCAAAACAAGACTTCCTTTGGTAAGATATTGATTTACAATTTCAGCTTGACGGCCGAAAACCACTATATTATGAAACTGAACATCTTCTTGTTTTTCACCTTGCTGATTCTTCCAAACGCGATTGGTAGCCATACCAAAAGAAACCACTGCGGTGCCGGAAGGCAAATTCCGAAGTTCCGGATCACGAGTTAAGTTGCCGATTAAAAAAACTTTATTCAGGTTCATCCCGTTACAAAATAAAACTAAATATCTTTACGACTATTAGATAATCATTGCTGGTAAACATACTTGTTGATTTTGTAACGGGACTCATATTTTTATTTCTTCCAACTTCTCTTCTAAAGCGTCGTTCGAAATATCTACTCTCTGTTCTACGACCGGTTTAGTCCTTTCTTCATAGCTTTCCCGACGAGATTGAGTTTTGACGAATGGCGGAGTGATAATGAGGAAACGGAGAACTTTGCTATTTAATTGCAAAGCGCCGTTTAATTTTTTTACTGATTCGGTATCTAAATTGAAATGCAGATATCCAAAACAAGCCCTGATTTCTTTCTTAATAGGATAGGAAAGTTTTATTTCTGAAACCGCGCTTTCGTTCACGATCTCCGCCCCTAAATCCGATAAAAGCTTAACTATAACGCCGACATCCTCTTCGGATTTCAGTAAATAAGATATTTCATAAGCGCGCTTGGTCGTTTCTTCCATCTATATGTGCATTCTAACAAAATAATCTTATGAAGTCAATTTACCTCGCATTACAATTCAGCAAAAGTGCGGGTTCTACTCTTCTTGCGGCAACGCTCTCAATTCGTCCTTTCCCCTTAGAGTTTCTCCTATCGGCAAAAGGCGCCCGATAATGACATTCTCTTTGAGGCCGCGCAAATAATCTATTCGCCCTTCGCTTGCAGCCTTGACAAGAACGCGAGCCGTTTCTTGAAAAGAAGCCGCAGACAACCAACCGTCGGTAGACAACGCGGTTTTAGCAACGCCCAAGAGTAATTCTTCGCCGCGCGCCGGTTCTTTGTTTAATTTTTTCATTGTCCTGTTAAGTTCGTAGAATCTAGATTTATCAATAATCTCGCCGGGAATGAGATCGGTGCCGCCGGCAGAAATAATTTTTACTCTGCCGAACATCTGCCGAGCAATTACCTCGATATGTTTATTATTTATGGAAACTCCTTGAGAAAGATAAATGTACTGCAGCTCTTTAATAAGGTACCGGTAAGTTTCTTCTTTACCTTTAAAAGTGAAAATCTCCCTTAAGTCTATGCTACCTTGAGAGAGAAGACTCCCTGGTTGGACTTTATCTCCTACGGAAACCAAAATATCAGTGGAACGCAATGCGGAATACTCGACTATCTTCTTTTTCTTGCCGGATAAAACTTTAATAGAAATCACTTTAAGCAATCCCTTGTCGCTAATCTTTTCCACTACTCCTTCTACATCAGATAATATCGCTTTACCTTTAGGCGTCCTGATCTCAAAAAGCTCTTCCACCCTAGGCAAGCCTTCGGTTATATCCCTACCGACTACTCCCCCCGCGTGTCTGGTTCGTAACACGAGTTGCGTACCAGGTTCACCGATAGACTGAGCAGCGATAATACCTACTGCTTCTCCAATCTCGACTGGTTTATTGCGTCCCAAATCAAGCCCGTAACACTTGGAGCAAACGCCGTACAAAGTTTTACAAGTGATAGCGGAGCGAACAGCGATGGAATCCAAATTAGATTTATCTATTTCTTCGGCAGCCGCTTCATTAATCATTTCGCCTGCTTTAACCACAGTCTTCCTACCAATCTTGATATCTTCAAGCGCAGTTCTCGAGAAAACGCGATGCGATAATTTGTGATCGAATTCTCGACCGTCCTCTCTGTAGATAGTGATTCCGCTCTTAGTTTTGCAATCTTCTTCTTTAACGACAACATCCTGAACGGCATCAATAAGTCTGCGGGTGAGATACCCCGCTTCGGCGGTTCTTAAGGCGGTGTCCGTCATACCTTTTCTGGAACCATGAGTGGAGATAAAATATTCCAAAGCATTATGCCCTTCTTTTAAGGAGGATTTTATAGGCAGACTAATAACTTCTCCTTTAGGGTTAATAACGAGACCTTTCATGCCCATCATTTGAACTGGCTGCCCCCACGAACCACGAGCGCCGGAATCTATTACCATATAGACAGGATTGTCTTCGCGGAACGTCTTAGGAACTATTTCAGCAATTTTTTCCATAGTTCCCGTCCAAATACCAATCATCCTAGATTTTTTCTCGTTCTCGGTGAGGAATCCGTTCATATACTGTCCATCGACTAGGCTGACTTTTACCTCTGCCTCTTCCAAGATCTCCGCTTTCTCGTGAGGAATAGTAAGATCGGATATACTCCAACTAATACCTGACCTTGAAGCATAATGGAAGCCGAGAGTTTTGATGCCGTCCAAGGTTTCTTTAGTTTTATCCTGGCCGTATTTATTAATAAGAGTGCCTATTAATTTAGTTAACGCCTTCTTGTTAAACGTATTGTTAACAAACGCGAAATCGCGTGGCAGTACTTCGTTTAAAATAAGCCTGCCGCAGGTCGTCTCCGCTCCCAAGCTCGGCTCATCGAAAACTTTTATCGGCGCATTAATGGCTATATAGCCGTTGTCATAAGCGATTTTTGCTTCCGTGGGACCGGAAAATACCTTACCGGCGCCAAGAGCCTCGGGATTGATTTTGGTCAAGTAGTAACACCCCAAGACAACATCTTGTGTGGGATAAGTTATGGCTTCACCAGAGGCGGGTTTTAATAAATTCTTCCCTGAAAGCATAAGATTCGAGGCTTCTTCTTGCGCCTCTTCGGAGAGCGGTAAATGCACAGCCATTTGATCGCCGTCGAAGTCAGCGTTAAATCCGGTACATACAAAAGGCGGGATTCTGATAGATAAATCCTCGGTTAGGATGGGCTTGAACGCTTGAATGCCCAGACGATGCAAAGTCGGAGCGCGATTCAAGAGTACTTTTCTGTCTTTGATTACTTCTTCCAATATTTCCCATACTTCCGGAGGAGCTTGGTCAATTAACCTATTTGAGTTTCTAATATTGTAAGCCAACCCGCGCTTCATCACTTCGCTTATCACAAACGGCCTAAAAAGTTCTAGAGCCATTGTCTTAGGTAATCCGCACTCATCCAATTTAAGTTCAGGGCCAACCACAATTACAGAACGGCCGGAATAATCTACGCGCTTGCCTAAAAGATTTTGGCGAAACCTTCCCTGTTTTCCCTTCAACATTTCAGAGAGGGATCTAAGAGGACGCTTAGTTCCGACTTTGGAAGCGCCCCTCGTGCCCGGATCAATAAGGGAATCGATAGCCTCTTGGAGCATACGCTTCTCATTAATAATAATGACATCAGGAGCACCGAGCTCCAAAAGCTTTTTCAAACGATTATTGCGATTTATAACCCTGCGATAAAGATCATTAAGATCGGAGGTGGCATAACGGCCTCCATCTAATGGAACCATCGGCCTTAAATCAGGAGGCAGCACGGGTAAAATCGTTAAGATCATCCATTCCGGTCTCGTGGAGTTAAGAACCATAGACTTAAAGAATTTCAACCGGCGCAAAATTTTCTTAGTTTCAATATCATCATCGATTTCCTTAAGCGTATGCTCCATCCAACCGATCTCTTTATTGAGATCAATGTTTTCTAAAACTTTCCTTATCCCCTCACCGCCGCTCCCTACAGTAAACACATTTCCGAATCTCCTGCCTAAACTAAAAAATTCTCTTTCCTCTAAAATTTTCCCAGGCTTCAAACTTTTCAAGGCCTCTTTGGCAGTAAGAACGGCTCCTTTTAGTTCTTCGGTATCAAAACCATCGGTCTTAATCTTTACTTTTAATTCTTTATCTATTTCAGTCAAAGCAGATTTCCTCTTTTCTTCATCAACGGTTATGACTATATAAGCAGCGAAAGAAGTGACCCTTTGGAGTTTAGATAGGGACTCATTCAAAGCAAGACCGATTCTTGAAGGCATACTCCTTAGAAACCAGGTGTGCACTATTGGAGTAGCTAATTTGATATGCCCCATCCGCTCACGACGAACGGAAGAACGGGTAACTTCTACATTACATTTGTCACAAACCACTCCCTTATATCTCACTTTCCTGTATTTGCCGCAATAACATTCCCAATCTTTAGTGGGTCCGAAAATACGCTCGGAAAAAAGTCCATCTTTTTCAGGACGCTGGGTACGGTAATTAATAGTTTCGGGTTTCACAACCTCGCCGTGCGACCACGCAAGTATTTCTTGGGGAGAAGCAATGCTTATTTTCAAAGCTTTAAAATTAATTTCTTTATCCATGTTTAATTGGTTTTTCTATCTTCTTCTATTTCGTGAAGCGCCTGCACCGAGAGACCAAGAGCTTTAAGTTCATTCAACATAACATTGAAAGCTGCCGGAATATTGGGCTTCTTAATTTTTTCACTTCTAATTATGGATTCGAAAGCCGAAGAACGACCCATAATATCGTCTGATTTAATTGTAAGCATCTCTTGCAGCGTATGAGACGCTCCGTAGCCCTCGAGAGCCCAGACTTCCATTTCTCCAAAACGTTGTCCGCCCAACTGCGCCTTGCCGCCCAATGGCTGCTGTGTAATCAAAGAATAAGGGCCGACAGAGCGCATGTGAACCTTATCCACCACAAGGTGATTGAGTTTCATCATATAGATAACGCCGACTGTAACCCTGTGGTCGAAAGGCCTGCCAGTTCTGCCGTCATAAAGCGTTATTTTGCCATCTTCGGGAAGACCGGCTTTTTTAAGCTCTTCTTTTATTTGTTCTCCCGTAGCGCCTCTAAACACCGGCGTCTCGGCCCTATAACCCAATTTTTGCGCCGCCCATCCAAGGTGCGTTTCAAAAAGCTGTCCCAAATTCATACGGGAGGCGATACCCAAAGGATTTAAGACGATGTCTACCGGACGGCCGTCTTCCAAGTGAGGCATATCCTCTATCGGCAAGATGCGTGAAACAACACCCTTGTTGCCATGCCGGCCAGCTAACTTATCGCCGGACAAAACGTTTCTTAATTCTGCCACCTGCACTTTAATTTTTTGTATTACGCCAGGCTCCAATTTATCGCCCTTCTCGCGCGAAAAAACTTTTATGCCAACTACTCTGCCGGACTTGCCGTGAGGCAATTCTAAAGAAGCGTCTTTTACGTCCCTGGCTTTTTCTCCGAAGATAGCCCTTACTAACCTTTCTTCGGGCGTAAGTTCGCTCTCTCCTTTCGGTGAAATTTTTCCAACTAGAATATCATCGCTCCTGACCTCCGCCCCAATGCGGATAATGCCGTTTTCATCAAGGTTCTTAAGTTTATCTTCGGCGACGTTTGGTATATCCGGTGTAGTAATTTCAGGACCCAACTTAGTGTCACGAACGTCGACAAAAAAGTCTTGTATGTGAATGGATGTGAAGAGATCGTCGCGCTGAACACGCTCTGAAAGAATGATAGCGTCCTCAAAATTAAGGCCGCCGAAAGAGGTAAAGGCTACCAAAAGATTTTGCCCCAAGGCTAACGTTCCATGATCCATAGCATGACCGTCCGCCAAAACGTCTCCTTTCTTCACTTTGTCCCCTTTGTTCACAAGCGGCTTTTGGTCGATAGCCATATATTTATTGCTCATTTTAAATTTAGTAAGCTCGTAAACTTTTGTCTTGCCGGTAGCAGGTTTAATGGTGACGTGGCTGCCGTCAACTTCGGTTACCGTCCCGTCTACATCAGAAAAAATCAGATATCCCGAGTCATGCGCCACAAGATCTTCCATACCCGTTCCGACATAAGGAGCATCCGGCTTTATGGATGGCACGGCTTGTCTCTGCATGTTTGAGGCCATAAGCGCACGGTTAGCGTCATCATGCTCCAAGAAAGGAATCAAAGACGTAGCCACACTAACAAGCTGATTCGGCGAAATGTCAATAAAATCTATCTCTTCGGTGAGACAAACACCCGGCTCTCCTTTAATCCTCGCATCAACCTGGCTCACGACAATATTCCCTTGTTTATCAAAATTAGTATTGGAAGCGGCTATTTTATATTTTTCCTCTTCAGAGGCATCCAGCCAAACTACTTTGCCCGTCAACTTACCTTTTTCTACCTTTATATATGGAGCAATAATAAAACCGTATTCGTTGAGTTTAGAGAAATTAGTAAAATAATTTACCAAGCCGATGTTTTGGCCTTCCGGAGATTGAATCGGACAGATTTTGGAGTAGTAAGATGTGTGGACGTCTCGTACTTCGAGGCTGGCACGCTCTTTGGTTAAACCTCCTGGACCTAATGCGGTCAATCTCCTTTTGTGTTCAACTTCCGATAGAGGATTGTCTTGGTCCATAAATTGAGACACGGAAGAAGAAGAAAAAAACTCCTGAACCACCGAAGTAAGAAGCCTCGGATTCACTAAACTCACTGGATTCATAGTTTCCGGGTCTAAAGTGGACATTTTATCCTGAACGTTTCTGCGTAAGCGGGCAAAACCGACACGCAACCTGCTCTCCAGAAGCTCACCGACCGCACGCACGCGTCTATTGGAAAGATGATCTATATCGTCCGGCTCGGCTTTAGGATTATTATTAAGGCTAATTACTTCATGAATGACTTTTATAAGATCGCTCAAACCTAGCATTCTGCTCACCGAGCTCGCCATCTGAAGCCTTTGATTTAACTTGAAACGGCCGACAGACGAAAGGTCATAGCGAGAGGAATCCCAAAACATAGCATCAATAAGACGTTTGGCGTCATCCGCGGTGGCTAAGTCTCCCGGCCTTATTCTTTTATAAACTTCGAGGTAAGAATCGGGTATATTATTGGCATCGTCCTTCTCTAAAGTTGGTTTAAGGCGATCTTTAAATTCTTTCTTCATTTCATCGTCGGTCATGCCGAAAACCCTCAAGAGCGCAGTTGCCGCTACTTTGCGGTGCCTATCTATCTTTATGCCGATAGAACCATCCGAATCGGTTTCCAACTCTAACCAAACGCCGCGATTAGGTATAATCTTTCCTCCAAAAAGTTTGCGGCCGCGATAAACGTTTACGGTAAAATAGATGCCCGGCGACCTGATAAGTTGCGAAATAACGACCCTCTCAACGCCGTTTATGATAAAGGTGCCGCGGTCGGTCATAATTGGAAAATCGCCGAGATAAACTTCCTGCTCTTTAGTTTTATTAGTCTTTTTGTTTATAAGCTTTAGTCGTGCGCGAAGCGGCGCTTCGTAGGTTATGCCTTTAGTGTTAACTTCTTTTTCGTCATATTTCGGCTCTCCAAAGTAAGAATCGACGAAATACAATTCCAAATCGCCCACATGACTTTTGATGGGCGAAATTTCTTCAAACAATTCCGCGATGCCTTTGTCTATAAACCACTTATAAGAATCCGTTTGGACCGAATAAAGCCTCGGTTGTTCGATAGGCGCTCCAGGATGCGAAGAAAAATTTTTTACTGGTAATTTGGGCATATCAGGTAGTAGAAATTTGATTTATTATTCTTTTAATATTTTGATGTGACTTTTTGATATTTTAATCTCATATTAATTTCTATTATGCTCATTTTTTTGTTCCGCTGTAAGCGGAATGATCAAATTTTCACTACCTGACATAAAAACAAAGAAACCTTTTGGATTAATAAAAGGTTTTTATGAAATTTATATTATGAGTTATACAAAGATAATTTTTATGACTTTGCGTCCCCCTTTTTGGGGTCGCACTAAAAACCAGCTCTCCTGCCGGCAATGTTATGGATAATACCTATAAGAACCGCAAGTGTCAAGAGATTGGACCCGCCATAACTTACAAAGGGCAAGCTTACCCCCACCACCGGGAAAAGCCCCAAAGCTGACCCCAAATTCATGATTACATGCAATAAAATAACTATTACCGTACCTAAAGCAACAAACTTATAAAAGTTATTACTCTGACTTTCACCTATAAATGCAATTCTAACAATAAGCATGAAGAGAGCGAGGATAATAGTTATTCCGCCCAATATTCCCCACTCTTCAATAAATGCCGGAAAAACAAAATCGGTGTGAGCGGCCGGCAAGAATCCGAGTTGAACCTGGGTTCCTTGCCCGAAACCTTTACCGAACAGTCCCGCCGAACCGATGGCAATCTTAGATTGGATAACGCTGTAGTTTACGCCCAAGGGATCTCTTGTTTCGTCGAATAGACCCAAAACCCTTTCTTTCTGATAGTCAGCCAGACCGAAATTCCACGCCAGCGTAAGAATAATCAAAAACAAACCTATAAATCCTAAAGTCTGCCTTAGAGGCATTTCAGAAACCAATAGGTAGCCGAACCAAATACCGAAAACAACCAAAGCCGTTCCCAAATCGGGTTGAATGAGAATTAGAACTATGGGAATCAACACATATATGAAAGAGATGGCGATGGTTCTGATGTTGGCTATAGAAATATGCCGCGAAGCAAAAAATCTTGAGAAAAGAATAACAAGCGCGGCTTTCATAAATTCCGAAGACTGGATCTGCGCCGGCCCTAAAATTATCCAGCTTCTCGTCCCTGCTATTGGCGTTGCCATAAAATATGTGACTAAAAGAAGTAAAACTATCAAAGCGTAAATGGCTAAGATCACCCATTGATAGCTCAAAAACGCTCTTAAATTAAGGTAATAAAAGCCGAAGATTAAAACCAGTCCCAGTACTACCCAGATTAGCTGTTTTATAAATAGGCCTTGATCGATGGAGTAAATAATTAAAAGGCCTGCGGCCATTAGATAAACCACCGGACCCAGGAGCCATAAATCTAACCTATCGCTTAATTTCATAAAAAACTTTAGTCGCGGCAAAATTTATTTCTGGGATGTTATTCACAGGCGGATAAAAGATAGTAAACTGGATTTCACTGAAAGCGGATATATTATCCACTTTAGTAGAAGAAGCGTTAATAATTTTACCGCTTTTATCAAATAGAATTCCGACTAGGTTTACCGAAGGAAAACCGCTGGAAGAGTCATTTTTCAGCATCCCTGAAACCTGAACGCTTTTTTGAGACTGCGATGTTTGCACGTTTCCAAATCTAAAGTTGTAATTAGGCAAGCTGGTTTTTGGTTCCCAATTTTGATTGGGAATATTTAATACAACTTTACCAATATAGCTTCGGTCAATATCAATCCCCGGAACAATAATATATTTAGATTCACCGGCGAGAATGTAGGATCGGCCATGCGGTCGTTGAGGTAAAATTGTCCCGAACGAACTAAATATCTGGAATTCGTACTCAAAATCATTAAGACCGTAATTAATGCTTGGGTTGGTAATTTCAGTAAGGATGGTAGATTTAAATTGCCCTGCCTCGAACACAAGCGGTTCGCTAATTTTTAAAGTCAGGGTTTTAAACTCGCAATCAATACAAGACCCCCCGCAATCAGTTCCGGTTTCATTTTGATTTTGTATATTATCAAAACAAGTGGGTTCGGAAATGAAAAAGAAGTGATAAATGCCGCCCGCAAAAACAGCGACGACTGACAAATAAAAAAGTCCATAAAGAAGTTGTCTTAAAAAACGGTGCACAAGTTAATTATAATGATAAGAATACTCAAGTTTCAATGACCAAATCCCAAGCCAATTAGATTTGTCCGCCAGAGGCGGATCCGCCTTTGGCGGAAGATTTTAACTAAGCTCTTGTATGCCGGCATAACCTACTTTCCCTGGGTCGCCCCGAGTATCATCGGTTTTACGTACTTTCACTTCTCAGTTCGGAATGGGATGAGGTGGGCCACACGTAAATAGAACACCGGCAAACAAGAGCCTACTTAATTGGGAACTCCAATTTTCAAGCACCAAACCTCAAATAATAATCAAATGGCCAAAACCCAAAATTTTAAACGCTTAGAATTTTGGAACTTGGAATTTATTTGGAATTTGTGATTTGAAATTTGAAATTTTCAGTGCAAAGCACTGATTGAATAATTGTAATTAGCATTTAAATGATCGGTTTCCCGATTATAAAAAGTTTTAGTCGGGCTATTAGTACTTCTCGGCTAAAATCATTGCTGACCTTACACCTAAAGCCTATCAACCTGGTAATCTTCCAGGGCCCTGCACATAGTCTTGGGAGAGGCTTCGCGCTTATATGCTTTCAGCGCTTATCCTTTCCGAACATAGCTACCCGGCGCTTCAGTTGGTACCAAAGCCGGTAGACCAGAGGTTCGTTCAACCCGGTCCTCTCGTACTAGGGTCGACTTCCCTCAAGTGCTAAACGCCTGCAGCAGATAGAGACCAACCTGTCTCACGCATAAATTTAGAAACTAGAATCTAGAAAATAGAAACTAGAATTAAATCGTCCGTTATTACTAACGGTATGGACTATACCACACTCCAAAAATTTATTTGGAGTACTGACGTTTTAGTACGCATAAATTGCGAACTCCTTCTGTTTTGCTAAACCAGCAATTCAGAAAAGTCTCTACGGGGTTATTGTATGTTTTTTGCGCTTTTTTGAGTAATTCAACTCTCTAAAACGATCGATCAAATTTGCAAGCACCTGAAAGTCATTTCTGTCTTTCACGCGTTCTTTTTTATCCAAGATCTCTATCATTAAATCAGCTTGCTCTTTTTTGAGTATCAAAAAAGGTTTTACCATTTTAAGAAAACATCTAATCGCCTCATTTCGACTGATAATATATTCGAGTATCCCGTCTTTGCGAATTCTCAAATATCCTAAGCCAATCAGCGAACAAACTTTCTCAAAATTTTTCTGATCTTTTTGCGATTGGAACAAAACTACGTAAGGCGCAACCTGAAATCCATATTTATATGTGGAATTCGGCTTCAATCTTACATAAATACTTCCATCGCCATCAAGAAATCCTGCGATATATGCGGTTTTAATTTGATTAATCATACAAAACTTCCCTCGGTATTATCCTAACATATGACAGGTTAATTTCAATGTTAGGACTTCACCGATATGAGTCAGTTTTGCTAATGCGGATTGCTCCGCATAGCCGCCAAGTCCTTTCGGACTAACGGTTTGAACCCAGCTCGCGTGCCCTTTTAAATGGCGAACAGCCATACGCTTGGGACCTT